>JAOZLI010000023.1 GCA_029934915.1 Desulfocapsa sp.
GCCGACTTAGTCCAGCTCAAAAATACGATTCTGGCACTACTCGAAAATGAGTAGCTCCATCTATCTGTAATAGTGTTGTTGTATCTTTTTGCCAATCAGAAAAATGGGCGTTACAGAGGTGTTTAGGAATGAGTGTCACAATGTTGTCTCAAGACAAATTACCTCTGTTGCCTATAACTGGTTCACACCTCAGCCCGTGCTGTACGATTCCTATGAAACTGCAGATCTACTTTCCCATCAAATCCCTTCTTCTGTTCCGCTGGTAGACCATACACCTTACTATTGGGGGGTACGATATAAAGGAGATAATAACGAGTGGACCCTTTGGAGTACCCCCACCAGTCTGGTTCCCGATCTTTTTCAACCGACAATTATATCTACGGTACCAGCTGACCAGGGAACCAATGTAGCTGTTAACGCAATAATAAACGTAACGTTCAGTGAAGAAATGGCTGCAGGGAGTATTAACAACAGCTTCTCACTAAATGGGCCTGGCGGTGACGTTGCAGGAAGCGTAAGCACTAATGGACTTGTCGCAAGTTTTACTTCCGATAATGCCCTGGCTGCCAACGCAACCTATACAGCAACAGTAACGACTGCGGTAACTGATACGCTGGGTAAACATCTGCTCTCAGATTATAACTGGGTATTCACCACAAGTGGCGGGGCAGACACCACTCCACCCCTTATTGTCTCAAAAACACCCGCAGCAGATGCAGTGGGAGTGGCTGTTGATATCGCGGCGCTAACCATTTCATTTAACGAGTCTTTACAGGAGAGCACAATTGATGACAGCAGTATCGTATTGACCGAACCAGGCGGTAGAGTGACAGCTGCGTTAAGTTACGATGCGGCTACGTACACTATACAGATAGATCCAATTTCAACCCTGTCTTATGATGCAAAATATACTGTCACGGTCACCACTGGTGTTCGGGATAATGCGGGAAATCCGTTGGCATCAAATCAGACGTGGGATTTTACCACAGTTGATACGCCTCCGCCTCCACCGCTGGAGGATACCATTGCTCCTCTGGTTGTCTCACACGCTCCAACACTTGCAGTGTCTCCTGTTCCTGCTGTAATTGGTGTGATCTCAGCTACCTTTAACGAGATTGTGCAGGGAGTTAGCGGGACATCCTTTATTGTTTCCCATAATTCGGTGCCTGTTTCCGGAACAGTGGGTTTTGATGCGGGTGGCATGACTGCCCGATTTTATCCTGATAACGACCTAGAGTTTAGTACGACGTATTCGATCAGGTTAATAGCTTCATCAATTCGTGATCTTGCCGTTGCCGCTAATTATATGGAAAATGATTATACTTGGTTTTTTACAACCGGTATTGACCCTGCTCTATCTGGCTGTAATCCTGAGTTATTTCAGAAGGATGGCTGTGACAGTTTTGATTATTTCAGTTATGGAACCGGCACTGAAGCAGGGACTTACCGATGCAGTATTACCGGCTACCTGGCTGAATATGCTGCAAGAAGAAGTGTCTCTTTTGAAGAGTCGCACAGTGACTCCCTGGTGGATACCGATAATATCAGGTCTGAAGGTGAGGCTGATGTGACTGATTCCCGGTTCCGTCTGCATATAAGATCGAAAAGGAAAAATGATAATAGTGACAAATCAGGAGGTTGGGCGATTGGCGCCAGCAAAATCCAGGTAACCGGGGCACCTCCAGGGTCGGTGATACCCATGAATATAGTCGTTACAGGCGATATGCCCTGGGGGTCAATGATTCTTCAGGTACGTGATATGGCACGCTACCAGATGCTGGGAGTGGCTGAAGGATGCGGTAATGGTATGTGTTATGTGAATATTGTAGATCCTTTTGCGGCGTATTCTGAGGACAATTATATTCATACAGAGAGAAACCGTAATAATATCAGGCTTGACTTCCAATATCCAGTGGAAGCGAACAATGGCATCTATGTCTGGTTTATTGGAGGCACGGCCCAATATAAATCAACGGGCACCAATCTGGTCGATTTAACAGCCAGGCTGGAGGTTAATCCTCCGCCGGGTGTGACTGTTCGGCTTGCATCGGGGCAGGTTTTTACAGGTCCTGTTGACAGCGACCATGACGGGGTAGCTGATACGGAAGATAGCTTTCCTAATGATGCTACAAGAGCAAATCCTGAGGTTCCGTATGGCGGCGGGAATATTGCTGTCGATGTTTCCATGAATGCCGGAGTAACGCTCAGTCGGGTTCAGGTTCGTGATGATGAGGATGTCAGTGTAGTTCAGGACAATAAACCCCGGGGATATACTTTTCCGGATGGCCTGGTTTCTTTCCAGATCAACGGTCTTCAGCCAGGTGCTACCGCCGTAGTCACTCTTGAATTTCCGACCCCCTTTCCCCCGGGGACACGCTATTACAAAGTAAATGACAATGGTTTCTATGAATTCAGTGGAGCTGTCTTCTCAGGAAACAGGGTGACGTTGACTATCAGAGACGGAGGAGCAGGCGACAGTGATGGGATGGCAAACGGTGTGATTGTCGATCCGGGTGGCCCCGCTGTCAGTAGTTCCAAAAAAGGATTCTGGATCATGATGTTGCCGGCCATCCTCGGTCATCAGTAGGATGCCGCATGCTTTTGAACAGGGAGGATCTGCAGCGTTGGGATATTTTTTATTCACACAAAAAAGTATAATAGTACATTTTTTCCTGATTTTGTACCTCATTTGTACCCTGCTCTCTGGTAGTTTTCGATACAAGAAGAATAGAATTTTGTAATTTGTATCGAGAAATCATTGCGTAATGCCAAAGGGCAGTTATGAGGGTTGAGGAAACAAGCCATCGCCAGATTGCATTGGAAGAATCGAACGAACTATCCGGAAAAAAGTGAAAACCATGAAAAAAAACCGCTGTGACAATGGCAGTGGAGGAGCCCTGGATGCTTCATGCAACTGAGATGGAATGCCTCTCAGTTACAGTTCGGCTGGGAGTTGGACAAGTTACAATCTTATTGTTTCCTGCTTGCGGGAAAAATCGGGTGCGGTTATACCGCTCCGGCAGTGTAACCTTATTATTGTTTGTTGCATTTTTTCCTTCATCGGTATCTTATATTGTACCCTTCTCTCACGTGATATCTTCTTTCTGAAGAGAGCTTATCGCACTTGGTATTTCGGCATGAAGGAAACAGAAAAGATCGGAAAGCCGCTCACGGAAAAATGCCCGGCGCAAGTGATGAGCGGCATACCAGTAAAAAAGGAGAAAATCAATGAAGTTGCAGATCATCTTATTCTTCCTGATTATTGTTCATCCCAGTTGTAATGTTTTCGGCGCCACCTTTGTCGTCAGTTCCAACAAGGGATACGCAGACCAAAACCCAGGTAATGGAACATGTACTACCGGTTATAGCGTACCGGATAACTGCACCCTTCGTGCGGCTATTGAAGAGGCCAACTCAAATATAAATGATCATGACATCATCACCTTTGACCGGCCTCTTCAATTCAGTAGATATACTTCTGATCTACCTAGAACCGGTAATCTAACCATTGACGGTTCAAGTCAATGGAATACAGCAGACGATATTCCTGGAATCTCAATAGCTGCTGCTGCCCTCTTCACTGCTCTAGAAATAGGGTATAAGACTGTTGTCAAAGGTATTTTTTTTGGTGGTTCCGGCAACGGAATTGTTGTCAATAACAGTGAAAGTGATATCCTCATTGGTGGATCGGAACCCCATGAACGAAACATCTTTTTCAGTGGTGATACAGGAATCTACCTGAAACAGGGTACAAGAAACATAACAATTCAGTACAACTATTTCGGAACGAAAAATGGCGAGACGTTTGGTGCGGATGATCTTTTCATTGGCGATACCGCTATCTACGGATGGGGCACGTCTGACTTGGTTATTGAGCATAACATCATTGGCGAGCAGCAGGATGACGGTATCTATCTAACCCAGAGTTATTTTATTACAATAGCTGATAATTATATCGGTGTATCCGGTGACGGCAGTAACAAAAAAATCCCCAACGGCGATTGTGGCATTTACGTAACTAACAGTCAATTTGCCAATATCAACATCACCGGAAACAAAATTGCAGGAAATTTGTCCGCCCAAATTCATATTGAGGCTTCCACCGGGATCAACATCGTTGGTAACAATATAGGTTCATTTGATGCACCAATAAATCCATCTCTGTCGCAGGCCAACGGGATTGAGTTTTCGGGTACGTATCTCCGCCACACGACCATTGCTGAAAATGCGATTGAATTCAATAATGGAAACGGCATTTTTATAACCAGCGGCAGTCCGAGCATTGAACATAACGGTATAGCAAACAATGGAAAAAACGGCATTGTGCTTCAAAATGTCGTCGATGGTCAATTGGCCCAAATAACTGGTAATGGAATCAGCTTAAACAGTGACAATGGAATAGTTCTGGATAATGTTGCAAATATGCAGATCAGTAGCAACAAAATAGGTCTTGGCGATCTTGGATTTAGTGACGACGGCAACGGTTCCTCCGGAATTTTGTTACAAAATGGTTCCACCGGCAATATCATCGGTGGAGTTCATCCGGATGACGGTAATTATATCGGCTATAATTATGGCAGTGGTATTTATCTTACCGGGAATGGAACCAGTCATAATCAAGTCGGCTATAATACTATCGGCAGTAGTCCTGAGAAATTAATCAATTGGGGATACGTCAAGGCGGGCAATCATCAGCATGGTATTGCCGTGTATGACCATGCCGACAACAATGACATTGGCGTAGTTGCTGATGCGCTCACCCCAAACCTTATACTTGACAGCCACTGGCGCGGCATTGCCGTTATAAACAGTGACGGTAACCGGATCTTTGACAATCAGGTTGGAACAGATGACGCCACCCGAAATTGGGGCAATGGTTACTCCGGGATTCAGGTTGTCGGCAGTAGTAACAGCGTGAAGTATAACACCGTTGCCTTTAACGGCTATAAACCGACTTCGCCCCAAGCCGGTATCGTTGTAGAGGGTTCTTCTTCAATTGGTAACCAGATGAGTAAAAATTCAATCTTTCATAACGGAGCGACCGGCATCGCCCTTGTCAATGGCGGTAATCAGAACCTGCAGCCGCCATCCCTGACGCGAGATGGAAAAACTCTTGCCGGAACTACCTGCCCGTCATGCACAGTTGAATTTTTCAGCGGACCGGACAAGGACGAGGGAAAAGTCTTTGAGGGCTCTACCCAAGCGGAAAGTTCCGGAAAATTTACCTGGCAAATCCAGGGGCACGTTCAAGGAAAACACATCACCACCACAACAACCACATCTCTTGCCCTGAGCACCTCTGAGTTTTCATCGTCGGTTCAGGGGTACACCTTCCCCTGGCCCATGTTTCTTCCAGCCATGACGGGGGATCATATGTAAGCATTGTGGCAGCCTTGTGACAAATCACACACCCTCTGCATTCAGCAGGCGATACAATTTCTCCAGCCGGTCACGGTAGGCAAAACTCCAGGGTTCTTCCTGGCAGACACGGGGATTAAGCGTAAGACATTTTGCTGTCTGCAGAATAACATTCTTGACACCAAGCAGTTGGCGCATCCTGTGCAGGGTGATTTTCAAGGCAGCCATCTGCTCACCACCGTTACTGTCCGACCACAAAACATCAACTATTTTTCTCTTACTCACCTGTCTTCCCCCCAGGGCAATTAAGACCTTCAGGAGCTTAATCAGGTCCACTTTATCTCCTGGAGACAGAGTACAAGCAGCCATTAATCCGGAAGCAGTCCAAAGAGCTGACTTCAATTGGGAAAAAGACGTAGGCCTATTTATTCACACAAAAAAGGACAAAAGTACATTTTTTCTCCTTTTGTACCTCATCTGTACCCCAGTCTCTGGTAACTTTCACTAAAAGAAGAATAGAATTCCGTTTTTTGTATTGAGAAATCGTTGCTCAATACCGAGGGGTAGTTTTACGAGGGTGAGTTGTCTGCTGATGGCCAGGTTGCTTCTCAAATGCTTTGCATTCAAGGGGGGGGGAGAAATGAAAGTTAATATAAAGCAAATTGTTTTGTTTGCAGGTCTTTTGTTTGGTGGATTGGCGCATTTCGCCATGGGAGCTGATTTTAGTTCTATAATTCCTTACCAGCAAGGAAAGATTCTCCGACATATGGATATTTCCGCTGACGGTAACGTTATTGTTGGAGTAATGTATGATCCTCGTTATAAATATACTGGATATAGACTGGGTCGGATGTCATTTCGCCGTAATTTGAACTGTAGCAGCACCCCCTGTATTTTCCTCCATGGAGCTGATAATATTTACGGGTTGACCAGTTGCTCAGGTGATGGAAGTCTTGTTACCACAAACCCAAACAATCCTCTTGAATCACATATTTACAATTTTTCATCTTCAGATTGCAGCTGTCAGGCAAGTAAACAAATATCGTTATTACCGCTCTCTGGTGACGACTATTCTCGGGCTCTTGACATATCAGCTGATGGATCAACGGTCGTCGGATCAAGCACTGATTCTGATATAGTAGGGGCATTATTTTTAACGGCAGTGCGTTGGGACAGCAACACCGGGAACGTCACCGATCTTGGTGCGTATGCCGATGATGATGATTCGGATGCTTTAAGTGTGTCTGCCGACGGCTCGGTTATTGTAGGGAAAAGTGGTTTGTATTCATTTGCCAGCTATATGGAGGAGGACGGCTGGTGGCGCCCGGTTTTCTGGCGGCCTGCCTATGGCTGGTATCCATTGGAACGAATTTATACCGGATCATACCCGGCTTGGTCGTATTGGCGTCTCCAAGGCAATATCGCCCATGGAGTGTCTAATGACGGGCTTCTGGCCGTGGGCAACCTCTATAGCGGCACCCATATTGTTCCTGTATCCTGGGATCTGAAACCGACCAGCGGTAACTTCACCAAGGCTGCACTGCTGCCGTTACTGGCAGGTAACGACTATGTGGCGGGCCGGGCCTATGGGGCATCAAAAAACATCTCCGGCCGTGGCTATGTCATTGGCGGCTATTGCGGAAGCGATAACCTGCAATTTGGTGGCGCGGGCCATTATCCGCTGATCAGCGAAGCCGTACTCTGGGAAACCGAACACCTGCAAGGACCGCCGACAAGGGTCAATACCCTGCTCCAGGGTTTGGGGCTGGGTAACAAAATCGCCGGTTGGATCCTGACTGATGTTGCCAACATCTCCGATAACGGCAAGGTCATCACTGGCCGCGGAATTCATCCTAACGGGCAGCGTTGGTATTGGTATGCCGACCTGCGCCATCCCCAGCCCAATAACACCAGGGCACATGCCCAGTACATCGGCCAGAGCGTCGGCAACCTGGTCACCCACCGGGCCAGAACCGGCGGTTCCACCGTTGATGCCTCATCCTCCATTACCCCGATTGTGGATGAAGGAGCAAAATTACGGCCCACAGTCTGGTATTCCTATAAGGCCGCGCAGGACGGTTATCTGTCTCTGGATCTGGATGGGAGCATCTCCTACAGTTTGCTGGCTGTTTATAAAGAGCAGGAAACCAGCCCAATGGCCTGGTCTTACACCTGTAGCGACCCGGACTCGGTGGGGCCCTGTTTTATGCCCGATGAGTTGAAGATAGAGGCCAATACCATGTACTATATCTCTGTTTCCGGCATGGAAGTTCCCCAGGGGGAAGAAAGTTTTAGCCTCTACCATCAGTTCACGCCGATCACCGACCAGTGTGTTGACGCTTTTTTTCTCGAACAGATCCTACCCTCCACTGTTCCAGGCTCAACCAACGACGCGGCAACCGCCTTGGCACCCACCTGCAACAACGTCACCGTGACCGGGCCTGGTGTCTGGTTCAAGGTGGTCGCCACCGGCGGCCTGATGACAGCCTCCCTGGACGGGGCAGTCGATTATGACAGCAAGCTCAGTGTCTACTGTTCCGGCTGCGGCGCGACACCGACCTGCATAACCGCCAGCGATGATATTAATGACCAGAACACTGCCTCTGCTGTAAGCTGGTGTTCCTCTCCCGGGGGAGTCTACCATGTATTGGTCCACGGATACGGGGCCCAGCACGGAAATTTTCGCCTCACCATTGATGAAGATCCCTCCGTTATCTGCCTGCCCAGCTCTGTTATTTCCTGCCTCCCGGCCAATAGCGAATGTACCAACGACCCGGTTCCGCTTGTTGAAACTACGAGCATGAGCGGCAATGGCAATCATACCCTGCTGGTGGATAATACCAATGCCGGGACAAGCACCTCTTCAACGGCCTGCGGGCAGGTCAACAATGATCTCTGGTTCACCTACACCGCGCGATGCGATGGGAATGTGGTTATCGATACCTGTCAGGCCGAGGGCAGCCTCGACGATACCGTGCTGGCCGTCTATGACGGCTGCGGCGGCACTGAACTGGCCTGCAACGACGATTATACCCAGGAACCGACCTGCGGCCAGCGCTCAGCCATCTACCTGCCGGCCTATCCCGGCCAGAAATTAAAAATTATGGCTGCGGATTTCGGCAGTCATGCCGATATGGGCACCTTTCCCCTGCGAGTGCAGGAGGAAGCGGCAATCATGGATATTCAGGAAATGTCCTGGCCTTTTTTTACCGAAGGTGACGACATTGATATCCAGCTGCCGATATCCGGCGGGTGTCCTGGAGCGAATGTTGACTATACGGCCAATATAACCACCGGTTCCTTGCCGCCGGGGCTAACCTTGAACGCGAACGGACACATAACCGGTAACGCGACTACCAGCGGCCGTTTTCAGTTCACCGTGCACGTCACTGATGGTGAGATAATTGATCCCGGCCATGACGACAGTGCAAGCTACGAAATGACCATTAAACCTGATAATGATACCTGCCAAACTGCCAAACAGATTGTTGAGGGAGGTGTTCTCTTTGGGAATTTCGGTACAACCACTTCTGGCCCAATCAGTTCCCAGTGCAACGGCAGTCCGTATTCTTCCGATGTCTGGTACAGCTATACTTCGGCCTGTACCGGAGTGGCATCAGTCAACACCTGCGGTTCCAACTTCGATACGACTCTGGCAACCTATGCGGGTTCAAGCTGCACTGCTGCAGCCTCTCTGCTAGGGTGTAATACCGATGCGCCGTCACAATGCGGAACAGGCTCCACCGCATCTGCTCTGACCTTCAAGGTGAAAAAGGATGACAAATACCTGGTGCGAATCGGCAGCGACGGAGCAAACGGACCGCAGGGAAACGGAACATTGCTCATCACCTGCTTTGAGGACTGTAACAATAATGGTGTCAGCGATCTGGTTGACATAAGCAACAGCAGCAGCAGGGATACTAACAATAACGGAGTACCCGATGAATGCGATCCTCATATATTTTCCTGGCCCATGTTTATTCCCGCCATTATCGGCGCCGGCAGGTGATTTATATTATGACGGCCGGTGTCGTAGGTAGCGAGTACTACGAGATTTACAGTAAATGTGTATGACTGGTGAACGGTTACAAATCACACACCCTCTGCATTCAGCAGGCGATACAATTTTTCCAGCCGGTCACGGTAGGAAAAACTCCAGGGTTCTTCCAGGCAGACAGGAAGAAAATCGCCATGATAAAGGGCAATACTTTTCTGCACGTCTCCTTTTCTGCTCTCTGAAATCGCGCCTTCTGCTATCAACTGTTCATTGGCCACTCGTTCAAACTGCCAGCTGTCTACCCAGCAGACACGGGGATTAAGCGTAAGATATTTTGCTGTCTGCAGAATAACATTCTTGACACCAAGCAGTTGGCGCATCCTGTGCAGGGTGATTTTCAAGGCAGCCATCTGCTCACCACCGTTACTGTCCGACCACAAAACATCAACTATTTTTCTCTTACTCACCTGTCTTCCCCCCAGGGCAATTAAGACCTTCAGGAGCTTAATTGGTTTATTCTTCTTCAGAGAGACCGGGCTAAGCGATTTGCCAAAGCGAACCACTGAAAACCTGCCCAGGGTATATATTTTCAGGGGCCACGGCCAATTTTCAAGATGAACAGGCGGGTGGGAAGGGGTCAGCTGCCAGCGTGTGATAAAACGGCAGGTGAACTCGAGTTCAATATTTTCCTCCAATGCCAGTACAGCCAGACCATTCATCATCTTCGGCACAAAAAAGAAAAAAGTCAGATAGTTATGCATTCGAGCCAGCCCAAAGCCCTGCCCAAGCTGATTTACAGCCTGCTGTCGATGTCCTGCGCAAAGATACATATAGGCAAGACCGAGACGAGCCTGACAGGTGAACCACGGATTACCCGGTAAGGCAGCAAGTTCAAGAACCTTCTCAAAGCGAGATAAGGCTATCCGATAATTCCCCTGAAAAACAGCAACCAGAGCAGCGCCGTACCAGCACCATGTCGTATAGGAGGGCATGCCGATATCCAGGGCCATATCCACAGCCGACTGCTGATGCCGATCCGCCGCAACCAAATCGTCGGCGAGCAGGGCCTCGAGGATTTTTACCGCGTGATAATAGCTGCGTTCAAGGAGCCGGGCCTGATCTATTTTTTCTTCAACAGCCTTCAGGTACCGGGCAGCATTTTTCTGCTCTCCGCAGTTCAGTGAGCAGCCGGCACCAAGAATCAGAAGAAGCACTTCCCATACCCGAATACCGGTTTCTTCGATCATCATTAATGCGTCCACAATCACCCGGTCGCACTTATCGACCTCCCCCATGATGAGATAATACTGCACCTCCATGGCCTTAACAGCTGACAACTGGAGCTTGGATTCAATCTGATCCTGGTGTGCATAGATGCGGTCAAGCACTGATCTGGCCTCAAAAAACCGTCCAGTCCACAAATAATAGGTAATAAGCGCCAGCGGCATACCTCCCTGACTGCTAACATGATTCATCCAGATCTCAAGATCAGGATGCGCAGGACGGCGCAGAACCATGCCTCTGAAGAGAGCATTCACAACAGCCGCCTGTTCAAAAGAATTATCATCAGAAAACGTTGCCGGATCAAGCTGTTTTTCCATGTAATCCAGCCAGGGATCAAGGGCCTTTATTTCTGACAAATGGTTGATTATTGAATTTATCAGCGCAGAGCAGGCCAAAAGTGTTCCGTTCTGGTTGCCCTGTTCTCTGAACAAATGAAAACTCCTGGTCAACATCTCTACAGCTGCAGGCGGATTAAAAGCGGTTGTCGCATGACCAAAAAAATAGAGCAGCCAGGGATTGGCGATGACCATCGTCGCCGGCAATCTCTCCTGCCACCTGAGCAACGTCTTATACCGCCCCTGCCTGAGCATCTCGAAACCATTCTTCTGAATCAACGCTATACTGTGCGGCCAGATGCCGGCCCGATTCAACAACTCCACGGCGTCAGCGACCCGATCTTCAGCAACCAGCAGCCGTGCAGACTTCTCCTGGACTGTAATTAAAGCCGACGGAGCCAGCACCTCGGCAGCCCTGTTTCTGAGAAATACTTTGAACAAAGGGTGCAGCAGAAATACTTCACCGTGATGATCCAGAGCCGAGGTAAAAAAATTCTTTCTGCTCAATTCAATGAAAAAATTTCTGCTTGAACTGTTGCCACTGATCTGATCCAGAATCTCAGGCCGAACCTCCGGCAAAAGCGCCGCAACCAGTAAAAGATTCTTTTCAAGATCCGTAAATCGTGAAAAAACAACCCCGGCAAAATAATCAAAGAGTTCCTGGTAATCAAGTTCCTGGACATCATCATGAGCGCAATTGTCATGATTCTGCTCTTTCAACAGCAGGGTCAGCCCGGCAGCCCAGCCCGCTGTTGCCTGGTGCAGGTAGTTGATGCAGTTCTCCTGCTCTCCGGTCATACCGTGCAGAGCCATAACCTCTTCTATCTCCGTTTTCCTGAATTGAAGCATTTTCCGGTCAGCAACCTGCAGCAGACCGCCGGATTTCAGACAGGCAAAGGCTGGAGAAGGCAGCGAGCGGCTGAGCAGGAGAACTCGACAACTCACCGGTATCTCCTGGAGACAGAGAACAAGGAGTTCGATAATTGGAGAATCTTCGGGAATTTCCTGAAAGTTATCCAAAACAAGCAGCCATCTATCCGGAAGCAATCCAAAGAGCTGACGATAAAATTTTCTGGCAAAGACGGGCAGAGTAAGCATGTTTTCAGGCAGCAGATGGGGCAGTGACTCAACTGCAGAAGAAAAATCGGGCAGTAACGAAGCAAATGCCAATGGGAATGTGGCAAAAAAAGAGACCGGTTCAGTGTCAAGCTGATCAAGTTCATACCAGGCAACAGGCCTGGAAGCATACACGGCAAAATCTGCGGCAAGTACGGTTTTACCAGCACCGGGCGGGCCATTTATCCAGAGATGTCCCCGCTCCAGATAGTTGTCCACAGCAGCAAGGAGACGCCTGCGACTGACGATCAGCTCACCCTGTCTCGGGATCTGTGTTTTGGCGGAAAACAGGGGTCTCGGAGATCGGTTTGCAGGCGGCTGCAGTGGGGTATTCTCAATTTTTGCCATGCCCTCTATTGACCTTATTCGATTCGAGAAAAGACATAGTGTTACCTGATTACCATCAAAGCTCAGGTAAATGTAAAATGGAATTGTTGGAGTCCCGCCCCTGCGGGCGATTTTACTGAATTACCAACACTCTACTATCGCTAGCGGAGACGAGCTTTTACATCAAATATAGTTAAGCTGAGCTTTGATGGTAATCAGGTAGTGTTATTTATTCACACAAAAATGCAGAAAAGTACATTTTTTCCTCCATTTGTACCTCATCTGTACCTCGCTCTATAGTAAAATTAATAATGGAAAGGTACTGCCGCAAAGTTGTGATCATACAAGCCGGCAACAATTATTGAACACTTGAACACAAAATGCACCGGAGTCTGTATTGGCCCTGTCAATTACCATGGGGATTGATGAATAATCTGCAACGAGTCTTGTTTTTTTCATTTTTTTTATTGATTGTTGGCTGGCACGGATCCGGTAAAACGGCTATCTGTTCCTGATGTCCCCGCTATAAGTTAACATAAGGAATGCATAATGACTAAAATGAAGAGAGCACTGTAGGCTTTGATTCTGTTTTGTTTTGTTCCCTCTTACCTGACCCCCGTAGAATCATCCGCTCAAGGGGTGCCGCTCAGCGCTGTGTATTCACTGCTTCTGTTTAATAAGCATTCCGGATCGTCAGGGAGTTACACTCTGGGCGGTATTGTCTTCGGTCTTACCGGCAGTTTGGAAATAGACAAAAATGGCGCCGACAACCTGATTATTACGGATAATGGTCCTTTTACCTTTCCGGCTCTTATTGAGGAGAATACGAGTTATTCTGTCAGTATGGTCAAGGCGCCGGCGGGGTATAATTGTACAATTACAAATGGTACCGGTATCATGCCGGAAAATGATGCCAACAATATTTCTATTGTCTGTGCACTTGCTCCCATGTATACCCTGGACGGCACGGTTTCCGGTCTTGCCGGCAGCCTGGAGATCACCCGGAATGGCACTGATAACCTGACCATTGCTTCCGATAGCCCATTTACCTTTCCAACTTCGGTTACATATAATCATCCCTATCTTATTGAAGTTGTCAGCACACCTTCCGGCTACGACTGCGCAATAAGCAATGCAAGCGGTGTTATGCCTGATCATGATGTAACCGATGTCGGTATTACCTGTGCGGTTGATACAACCCCTCCCACTAAACTTGTCATCAATGGTGGCGGGGCTACAAATGATCCCCAATATACCTGGTCATGGACATCCGGCGGAGGCGGCAACGGTACATATCGTTATAATACTGACTGTGCTTGGCCATATACTCTTGATAATACGCACTCAATAATGACAACCAGTACCACTGCTTCACCTGCAACACCACTTCCTGATGGTGGGTATAATATGTGTGTACAGGAGAGAGACGATGACGGGAACTGGTCTGATAGTGCTGTGAAAATGCTAATAATTAATACGGTTTCGCCAACAGTGAATGAAACTGTTCCTTTAAATGATGCAGAGGAACAGTCGTTAAACTGTTGAGTATGTCACCTTGGTCAGCAGTATTGGGGTACAAATTCCACTCCAAATTTATTATCCTCCCAGTGGTGGTTATCCCCATAACGCTTATGAATTTCATCACACGGCTCCTCTGCAGGAAAATGAGACCTACACGGTGACCGTAACAATGAATGTTAAGGATACGTACGGAAATACGCTGGAACAACCCTATGAGTTCGAGTTTATAAGTCGAGGATCGACTGCATATTATTCAACAGCACCAAACTGGAATGATTATGTGAAAAACGACGGGGTTGACGTATTCAATGCCGCAGGCACGCCATGTGATGGAACGGAGAGCAGTGGCTATAATGCCTGTATTCATAGTGGTGAGATGCGGGCTTTTACTATCCCGGGCCAGAGCTCTTGCGGATCATTGACGGCAAAGGATAACAATGATTTTTTGAACTGGACGTGCCTGGACAACACCGGCGAAGTTCGCTTTGTTTCCACTGGCTTAAAAAAAGATGTCAGGTTGGTTGACCTGGTAGGACCACAGCAATGGCCTGAGAGTTCACTTATTGTCTCTGACGGCTCGGGAGTTGTTTACACAACCGATCCTGAACAATGGTGGAGTAATCCTATACGAAATTTTGTCGGTGTGCAGAATGATTTATATCTGAATGAAGAAGGTACTGTTTATGTACATACCGGAGGAACCTATTATCAGCGTGATATTTATATCATGGCCTCTAAGATCGCTCTGGTCGGATTCCCCGGATTACCTATATATTCAAGTGACAATAATGGCCCCTTTGTGTCCGGCGGTGGTCATTTCCTTTGGATTGAAGGCGAGTTCAATGGTATCGGTGACACCGAGGTCATGAGTTTTGGACAGCTTAAATTTTCAGTTTTACGTTATATCTCGGTCATGGGCGCAGGCACCCAAACCAACGGTTGGGGATTGAGACTTGCAAACGGTTCAGATAACAATAAAATCGAGCATGTAATCTCAAAACTCAACACCTATGGAATTCGGATTGAAAATTCAAGAGATAATAGTTTGGAGGATTGCTTCCTGACCATGAATGGAAATGCCGGTTTATGGGTTTACAGCTCCCAGGGCAATCATTTAAACAATATTATTTCAACCAATAACTGGATAGGTTTGCGCTTACAGGCCAGTAACGGCAATTTTGTTACCGGCTTTACCGCGGCTCATAATTCATCATTCGGTCTGAGCCTGACAAATGGATCTGATGATAATGTTATCAGCAATTCAACCAGTGCTAAAAACCAACGGGTTGGTCTTAATGTAGAAGGGGCATCCAATAACAATATCTTCAACAATCTTGCTCTGGTGGGGAATGCTGTTCATGGCGCAAGTATTGCCTTCTCGACCTCCAACACCTTTCAAAATATGGCAATGACAAACTCCGGACCGGTGTCCAATCTGTTTGCCTCAAGTCCTGATACAGTGACCTATGGTCTGCTTATGGATAATGCCGGGGGCTATTTTACCGGCAGGCTGATTTTTGGAACCAACGGGGGCGGAAGCGGAGATGATTGCGTTGTCTCAGGAAGTACCGGTATTACCGACACCTGCGGCGTTGCAGATGGTTCCGACTTTACGGTAACAACCTCTGCCCCGGCCCTGGGGTCATTTATCGGCAAAGCAGCATCGGACAGTGCCAACGATGAAGACAGTAACGGTTCCGTGCTTTTCCCTTCAACCGTTCAAGATGCTAACGCTTTTGACTGGACGACTTTTGAACGTTCCTTGAGAACGTGGGGGGCGGAGGTATATGCCACTGATGAGAGCAATAATACTGGTTTGATAGATGTGGGCAAAATGGGATGCAGTTCAAACAATTTTGTTCTTTCAAACGCCTATTGTGCTTATTGGCATAAATACTGGCATGATAACGGTCATATCTGGGATTGGAATATAAAGGTCGGCGACACACTTATCAAAAACTCTCTCAGCATCCCGGCAAACGGGGATGCCACCAACACTGTTACCCATACCTGGAGTGACAACAGCACCGCAACATTTTTACGCAACGCTGTGGAGAAGGAAGGAAATGGTAATGGTCTTTGTGAATCGGGAGAGGCCTGCCTGTATACCCCAAATATAGGCAGTTACCAGGGCCATGGAGGAATTCAGTCGGCCAGTGCCTTTACTGACGGCGACACGCTGACGGGGGTTACATTGGATGAATACTCCATTAATGGGTATTAATCATGTCTTTGAGTGGTGTGAGCAGATATTAAGGAAGAGCACATGTCCTGAACCAAATCAGCAGGAAATTTATTCAGCTCTGGGGATAAAAAGTCATCCCGGCCATGCAGTAAAGACAACGATATGAAACAAAATGAAAGATGTAGTGCCGTAACGACAAGCGAGCCGAAGCAACATGCTGAAACTACAGATAATATCAACTTGACGCTATAGCAATAAGGCGTGATTATTGCATGATTTCATTGAGTAATCAATGAACTGGATACTATCAGCCTTCTTTTGACAGTAGATACCTATTCGAAAGAAGGCTAATCTCAGAAAAAGGGGAGAGAGATGAAAGGACTGAAGTTTCCTGAAAAATTGGATAGCATAAATCCCTCTTTTCCTTAAGCTACCATGCGTAACAGCGTCTTGATGAAAGATTTTTGTGGGCTTTGCCCTGGAAGTGGGCAAACCCTACGGAAATCTTTATGCAATGCTGCCTCTGCAATAATTCTTCGTACATCAGAAAATGCGAAACTGGATCGACCACGGATTTTATATTTTCTGTCCGGTGCGGTTTGCAATCTGTCCGCATAAATCCAAGTTAATGCCGTTGCCATCATACAGAAATTGAGATGATTGATCACAGCATCTGCATTTCTTGTTTGTGATTTTGAGCTGCCAATTTCCTGTTTGATTTCTTTAAACCCGGATTCGATTTTCCAGCGAGCGCCATAATATTCTATTATCTGTTTTATCGAAAGTTCCAAATCAGTCGTCATAAGAGCGACATAGCGTGTTTGGCGATAGACCCAGACAATACGTACCGGGCATTTCATGGTCTTCAACATAACCATCTGTGAATAAGCCAACACTTCTCTTTTCTTGCCGTAAAGAGATACTGTATATGGCTGTGCATTCTCTTTGCATCTGACGGCACAATCATTAACACTTCCAAGCCGGTTGCCGTATTTTCTAGGACGGCCTGCTTTGCGTTTTTCAGCAACGTCAACAGCTGGCGCAAAATCATACAGTGTCAGATTGGTTCGTACGCGAGTGAGCAAGTTAAAACATCCGTCCGCTCCTTTGTCCAGGCGAGACCAAAGTCCATTGTTGCCAAACCAGCTATCTGCTACGATTAGCACCGGTAGCTGGAAGCACCTATGGACTTCCTTCAACATAGTGGCGGCTTGTTCCATCTTGCTTTCAAAAGATAGAAGCTTGCCTTTCCGTATTGCATTAATGGACTTTGCTTCAATATCCTTCAGCATCATATAAAAGCGAAAATCAAGTGGCAGACAGACCCAGCGAGATTTTACCACTTTCAATAAGCCAATGGCCAAAATACACTGTGACCATGGATAAGAATTTTGGCTCCCCTTTGTAGCATGATTGTGAAAATGACCACACCCGAAAATCTTTTTCCCGCTCTTGGGGTTTATTGAATCATCGAGTGCCACCATAATCCGTCCGTCGGTGGCAGGATTAGGTATCTGTTTCCACATGGTTCGCCATAATGCTTTCCAGGGCAACGTTGGACTCCCCATAAAGGCATAAAACCGTTGGCTCTGTATCTCTAATCCAAACAATGTCTGCAAAGTACGCAGCAGGTTCGACGTAATTGATGAAGTAAATGGAACTACAACTGAAAGCAAAGCATATGTAAACCAAACTTTTCTTTTTTGTCCCAGTTTCGTATTTGAAAATTCTTCTTGCAGTGGCAGTAGTAAATCACGTAATATAAACATTAGCAAGCGACTCCTTTTGGTATAATTACAATTACTTAAGCAATAATTGCACTATACCATGGTGTCGCTTGCTTTTCACCACCTAAGTCGCTGATATTTCATGATATAAGTCGATTGTCTCGCAATATTGGCATGGAAAATGAAATCTTTTCCAATGGGAACGGCTCTCAACTTACTAACCATTCCCATCAACTGCCGGTTAATTTTCAGGAAACTTCAGTTTAGGGTGCTTACCTGTTTTTTTATTACAGGTTTTATGGAGTAAGGGACTGATAACAACAGAAAGAATAAAAACCTGGTGTGCATTTCAAATTCCTGGCTGCAAAGAGTTTTGTTCACTTCTTTACTCAAATGTGTATTCGTGATAAAAACTGAGCTATCAATCAGCTCATTACTCAACTTAGGTTATTATTTCTCAGCCTACTGAAAAATGGTAGTTTATGCTTTCTACTCCCTGGGTCTCATTTAAGGAACATCTCTACCT
>JAOZLI010000164.1:0-1461 GCA_029934915.1 Desulfocapsa sp.
TGTGACAATGTGACACTGTGACAGTACGACAACCCACCGATTTCCTTTTTGCTAAAAACGCCTTTAGGCGCAATCGGTGGGCAATCAGTCACGCCTAAACCGCTAAAACTCTCTTTCAATCACGTAGTAATCCTCGTCACTGTTTTGCTTTCTTGATAGTGCATTCAACAAATTGACTGGGGTGTCTAAATTGGAAAGGAGAAAATCCACGGATTGCGTCATGTCATCATCATCAACAATTGTATCCTCAAATTGTTCGAGTACAGCTGCGTCCAACCGCTCTCTTACCGTTAATAACAAAGCGCTTGTGATGTTCTTTAACGACGCTTCTTCTCTGGTTAATAACCCCATCACACTTGATGGTGGAAGGGCGTTTTTAACACAATTGCTCTCCATAAGGTAGAGATTGTATTCTTCAATGATATTGATAATATCGCGCTCAGTAGCCGATAATGACGGGGCAATCTGGGGTTTCATGGTACACCTCTTGTTAATACATGCGAACATGTTTGGTATAAAAATCAATTAAGTCTTGTTGGGGGTGCGCTGATAACAGCATACTTTCCCCTAACGCCCTTACGTCCTTAGCGGGAACTTTAACTCCGGCAAAAAGGCGATCCAGTTCGTCGTAAAGTCCCATCATTTGCCCTTCCCTTTCCCTTTCATACTTCTTCAGAAGTTTGCGTTTTGCATTGTTTCTTTGGAAGCTGCTAATCATGCTGTCGGCCAAGAGTAACGCCGTAAGATAGCGTTCCTCGCCGTCAACAATCGCACGTACCGCATTCATACATGGTTTTGTTGAAATAACTGGTACCATATGATTCTCCGCGGGTAATACGGGAGTGAATATACTTCACTCCGCGTCGAGGTGTTAATTAGACGTCGTCTTCATCGTCGTCGCTATACAGATTAAGCTCTTCTTTTAACTCCTCCTCACTCGTGCAGAGTAGACAATTTGTCGTTTTCTCTGCGATACCAGGCATAATATAAAGATGATACCTGTTTTCAGCCAGATAGTCCATCACGAGGAGTTCAGCCTTATGACGAATGCTGAGCATTTTCTTGTTATACTGTCTCCACCCCTCTATTCTATCACACATATCGTGACGTTTTCTTGACCAGAGATTGTATTCACGCTCAAGGTCATTATAAGCATCCACTTGAGCGTACAAGAGTGCAAACGTTTTCGGAGTAATAGTCATGTCGCGTTCCTATAGTTGGGCGAATATATATTATATCACATATTCATAAAAGTAACAATAGTAGTATAAATATCGTTGTCATACTGTCACGCTGTCACACTGTCACAGTGTCACATCGTTATTCTCTTGCTACGGAAAGAAAGTATTTAGCATGTATTAACTCGACTCTGTTCGCTCAGTGTTACATTTATATTAATGTGAAGCGCTTGGCATGTGGTGATTAATGTGAAGCGCTTGGCATGTGGTGATTAATGTGAAG
>JAOZLI010000164.1:1561-4615 GCA_029934915.1 Desulfocapsa sp.
GCTTGGCATGTGGTGATTAATGTGAAGCGCTTGGCATGTGGTGATTAATGTGAAGCGCTTGGCATGTGGTGATTAATGTGAAGAGTGGCTTTTTTTCTGTATCTATGAAAGAAAGAGAAAACGTCTTTCAGTGGTTATTATTATTATTACTCTTTTGCTTTTTTTAAGTGGTGCGACATTGTGACACTGTGACAATGTGACAATGTGACATTGAGACAGTGTAATAATTATTTTTAATTACCTATGTACATTTATGTAAATTACTGTATAATGCCCCTTCATTATGCACCGCCTACTTTCCTTCCGTAGCTACGAGTGGGGACAGGCAAAATAAAGGTTGCATTATTATAAATATCCTGTACAATGCTTCTCAGCCTTAATACCACCCTTTCCTTCCGCGTCTACGAGTGGGAATGGGTAAAATAAAGGTTGCATTATTAGAAATTTTCATGTATAATACGCCTCAGCCTTTATACTACCCTTCCCTTCCGCGTCTACGAGTGGGGGCGGGTAAAATAAAGGTACTCTTCTCTCCGCACCTACGAGGGTAGAGGTAAAATAAAGGCCCTGCTATTTAACAACTTAAAGAGACAATATTTATGTCATTCACACCTAGATTCATTAAGAATAACAATATACCCGCCAAGGGAAGAAAGCCTGAAGAGGGCGCGTTTGGTGATTTTGGTGATAATTTACCGTTAAAGGTAGAAAAGGAGCAGGGTGAGGCATATCCCCTTGATGCGCTCGGTGACTGCATGTCTAGAGCGGCACACGCTATTCATTTAGCGACGGCTGCCCCCATCGGTATTTGTGCACAATGCGTTCTTAGCAGCGCGTCGCTTGCCGTAGGCTCTTATGCGAATGTGCTTCGGAAGTATCGCCATTTACCACTGAATAATTTTTATTTCACTGTTGGCGAATCAGGCAGCGGCAAGACAAGTGCTCACAATCTCGCTATGAAGGCGCATAAAGAATGGTCAGTATCAAAGAGTGACCAACACAGAGAATGGGAAGTCGAGTACAAAAATTGGAAACGTGATGTGAAAGACAACCCGGAGTTACCGGAGCCTATTGAGCCGATATCCGGTTCATACTTACCAGAAGAACCGACGTACGAAGCGGCGGTAAAGACACTGGTTAATCAACCGTATCTCGGTATTTATACTGATGAGGCGGGGCGGATGCTTTCTGGATTTAGCATGTCTGGAGACCAACGGGTTAAAAGTATCTCTGGTTATTCTTCATTATGGGATGGTGGACTCGTGACGCGCTCCCGGGTGGAGGGTAATATTGCAATGCAGAATCGCCGGTTATCAATGCACCTGATGTGTCAACCGGTTATTGCCGAGAAAACCTTTTTCTCCTCCTCAACAATGAAAGGGCAGGGGTTTATGGCACGATTTCTTATGTGCTCTCCCGCCCCCGTTCCTATTGAGAAGCGGTTTGAAATTGAGTCAAGCGAATATGACCCGGCTGTTGAGGCTGATATAGCGGTTTTCTCCGACAAGATTGCCTTACTGTTGGATTCCATTAAGGTGACGCCCACGTTTGAATTGTCCTTAATGAGCGTTTCCTTATCGGACGGCGCTGAAAAAGCCTGGCTCGCATTATCGTGGGACTTAATGCAGAAAGAGAGTACTGATTACAAGCGCGTTATAGAGATAGCCGCAAGAGTTAAAATGCACGCCATTAAGCTTGCGGCTACCATCGAATTGATGGAAAATGCGCTTTCGTTAGAGATAAGCGAAGAGAACATGGTGCGGGGTATCACACTGGCTCGTTATTATTTTAGTGAGGCGATTCGCTTGATTGACCTTACGGATGCTGAGCCAGATTCGTTATCACAGGCAGCTGAACTGGAGGATTGGATGCGAAGCAATTCCGCCAAAGCTGAACCCAACGGTATGTTTAAGTTAAGAACTTTGTATCGTGACCGTGTTTGCGGCTTAACTACCGCCAAGGCGGCAAAGGTTGCTATTCAGCCGCTTATTGACCATGGGCGGGCGCGTGAGCACAAGAGTGGTACCTCTATTCTGATAGAGTTATCGCAACAATAATGTTGGTATCAACTGAGGTAAATAACATGATTACCGATGAAGAGTACAGTGAATACTGTTACCAGTCGAGTGTTTTACCGGTAACTGGACAAAAGGAGTTTACGGATATTCTGAAGGAAAGTGGTATCAAATCCTCCAGAGACATGACTAAGGAACAGTATGGTATTTTCATGAGAAAGTACTCTCATGATGATTACTCAATCCATCCTGAGGAAATCATTTTCCCAGAGGTGAATATTCCCTCTATAGACGTGGGTGCTATTACCTTTCCTCAAACTGAGCGTGCTTCAATGGTACGCTTGAAAGGATATGATAGCGATGTTGAACCAAATAGTATCCCGATTGAGTTACGCAACTTAAAACGGTGGACATGTTGGGGGTATACCGCTACGCGACGGAAGGATGGTAGTGTGAAATTGGGTAAACCGCCTTTTTTGCCAAACGGTAGATTTGCGGCTAACAATACGCTTAGTAACCTATCCACCTTCGATATCGTGTTAGGCGCTTACAATGGTACGACTGGCGCCTCTAAAGTGTTCGCTGGCATTGGTTATAGTTTCATTGAATCCGATTTTATCTGGGGTATTGATGTTGACCATTGCTTAAAGGTTGTGAATGGTGAAATCGTACCGTCAGGATTGGCTTCTCGCATTATCTCGGCGTTTTGTGGCACCTATATTGAAATATCGCCGTCAGGGCTTGGCTTACGGGTTTTTGGTAAGGGCCGGTTACCAGCCAATTCAATTGAACACGCTAAAATCCTACCTGGTAATCCTTACTACGAAAAGGAGTTTCCACACCAGGGCATAGAGTGGTATTCTGGAAAGAGTGCCAAAACATTGACCGTGACCGGTCATACGCTTTTCATCTCTACAACGGGATTGAATTCATTGCCTATGCCGTTGCGCTGGTTACGATATGCTTTCTTTTTACCTTCGCCAGCTGCCAATCCGTCAGAAGCCGGGCCTTACGTCAGAAAGGAACAGCCGGTTAATAG
>JAOZLI010000164.1:4715-6122 GCA_029934915.1 Desulfocapsa sp.
AAGGGTGGTGTTACTTATGGTAACCACTTGTTAGGTGTTATTTCTAGCAAAGTTACTCGCACCTTCAAGGATAATCAACGATAGTTATTACCCCCGTACTTTTTAGTGCGGGGTTTTTTTAAAGGCCCGGTTATTCTTCCAAAATTTCAAAGAAAGAAGCGCCCCGGGGCTTTTTCTTGGCGCCATGTCAGGAACGCCCCGGGCTTTTCCTTGGCGCTGTGTAGGGGGCGCTGGAGCGGTACACCTTTATTTAACTCAATATTGTCACTAAGTAGCGACGGCGAGCGGCAATCCTTTAATGAACTCAACATCATCCCTAACTAGCGAGCCACGAGTGAGCTTTCTCTAAGTTTAACTTCATCCTGAGGTCAACAGCGAACGAGTCGCCCCCGGGTTCTCCTTTTCTTAACCTTATCTCTTTCTCTTTTTCCTTCACCCTCCCCCTCAAAAAAGCACGATGCCTTGATATACGTCAAGGGAAAATCCTCGGAAACTAGTATAATACCCGTCTCAACACACTACGAGGAAAAAACCATGATTATCATTCGCACCGTGCGCGACACCCACCCCACACACCCAAACGCCATTCGTGTCGACCGTCGCACGTCGCTCGGCAACCCATGGCCGATGGAAAATAGAACCCCCACAGAGCGCGAACGTGTAATCGCCATGTACGCACGCGCCACACTCCCTACCATCGAAAACACCCGGGAATTCGCAGATATCGTTGACCGTGAGCGACACAATGTAACGACACAACTAACATGCCATTGTTACCCATATCACTGCCATGCCGACACAATAGCCGAACATGCCAGACGATACCTCAAACGCACAATATACCGTGTAATTGTAGCGGGAACACGCCAATATGACGATGCAACAGTCGGCGTGTGGAAATTATCGGAACTCTGGAGTCGAATTCTGCCACACGCAAACTGGCAAAACACTGAAATCGTAAGCGGAAAATGCCCAAAAGGAGGAGACAGATTTGGTGAAATTTTCGCCGCACAAAACCAAATACCATGTCGACTATTCCCGGCCGATTGGAACACTCACGGACTCTCAGCCGGGCCGATACGCAACGACTGGATGTTGAAATTTGCAATGCACGAAAATCCAGTCGTTATCGCATTTTGGCACGGTAGAAAATCCGGCGGAACTTGGGACATGATTCGCCGGGCACGTCGCGCCAAATTATACCCGTACATTATCCCCGTCTAATCCCACCCCATTGATTCTTCTTCTCAAACTTCGAGGAGGAGAATCACACACCCCATTCTAATTTTTCTCCCTCCCATAGTTAACAAAAACTCAACACCTTTCACACACCATCATAGTTAACAAAAAAACCAACACCTTCACAAAATCAAAAAAGAAACGTGATTCTACCCACGCCACCTCACC
>JAOZLI010000165.1 GCA_029934915.1 Desulfocapsa sp.
TGGAGCACGGGAAATCAGTGGCGCAAAATTCAGTAGCCTGCTAAAACGCTGCATACGGAAAGTACCTGAGGGATGAAAAACAAATTAACCCACAAATAGATATGACAACAACAAATGATGAAGCTCATTGCGACGGATGCGGTAAAGTTGCAGACCTGCAGCAAACTCACGGCAACGAATTTTGCCCTGATTGTTTACAGCTGGCCACCGCCATGCAGGAAAAGCCTCAAACCATCAAGCGAATATGCAAGCTTATCAAGTCCGAGCTGCACCACAAAACAGACACAGTCGAGGACTGTCAGACAGATACTCTCAAAGACCTTCCAGAAGTTCTTGATGCCGTTCGATATCGAACCAGAGACAGAGAGCAAAACACCTGGTATGTGTCCGTAAGTGAACTGGAAGGCAATCCGGTGGAAATTTTTGCATCCACAGCCTTTGACAGGGACGATCAGCTCCAATCACGTATTTCAAATCTCACCACTATTACCAGACTTGTTTCGCTTATCCTTCGAAACATATTCTTAGGCGAAGTCCTGACCCTTGAGAAAACTATAAAGCAATTAAAACGGAGCTCTCGACAAAAGAACGATCTTCCGGATATGCTGACGACAGTTTTACGAGGCTATAAAAAAGACATGGGGGTTTAGGATTACTCAATATTGCTGGATTCGTAAAAACCTATTCTACCATGAAGCGCATGAAGGGCATGAAGAAAAGAATAACAGCGAATCTGTCTTTTAACTTCATGTTCTTCATGCCCTTCATGGTGAGTGTTGTCTTTTCACGATGCCATCAATATTCGAAATCAAACTCGTACGGTAATGAGGATTTATCAAAATGCCGAAGAACATATTTTAATACGTGAAGGGTAGGAACCTGAAACGATACTTCCCATGCGGGGTTTGGAGTTGGTTTTTTTGAAAGACGTGCGACTTCCTGAATCTTCATTTCTTCCGGAGCCACACCAAGGGACATCATAATCTTTTGCCTGCTGGCTGCCATAATAATCAGAGATTGTACTTTATCCACTCGCGTTTCACGCCGTTTCCAACGTAAATCCACAATATCTTCCCGCTGAAATTTCATTTTTTGCAGCTTGGGACAATCCTTATGGTGAATGGAGAGCCCTCTTTCAGAAAGCAGAGCCATCAAGCCTTTATCGGTGGGATTAGGTTTACAACATGCTGATATTTTGATTGTCACCGGGTCAAGGGTTGTAAGTTCAATCTTATTGAGCGTGCCTGTCGGCTTCACAAGAGGCGCGTCCCCTTTATACAATTTTTCTTCAACCTGTTCTATCAGACTGGAGAGCCGTAAGCGGCCTTCTCCCACATGAATATAAAGTTCATCAATATCGGGCAAAGAAAAAAAGTTGAGTAGCTTGGGCAGCGATTCTTGTGATAAAAGATCAATGGGTAGCCCATAGCGCAGCATTTCCTGAGCAACAATTGAGCGGCCAATTTCCTTCGACAACTCCTGCCGACGGATACGAAAAGTTTTTGAAAGCTCAGCACGTGCCCGCGGACTGCGACAACGCCGCAGGATGGAAGGTTGAAATTGCAGCGGATAATCGGCGCGAAGAATTCTGATGACATCACCATCTTTTAATTCTTGTGTACTTAAAACTTTTTTACTACCAATCATTGCCCCCGTACAACTATGTCCGATGTCCGTATGCACCTTAAAGGCAAAATCCAGCACAACCGATTGCGCTGGCAAACAGAAAAGATCTCCCGCAGGGGTATAGGTATAGATCTCTTTTTTCCCGCTGGCAGCAATTACCTCACGATAAGAACCGGAATATTCAGAACCAATCACATCAAAAAGTTCTTGAATTTCTTTTATAAAACTCCGCTGTGTACTGTTTCTGGATGTCCAGTCTTTAAATAATCCACGTTGAGCACGCCTGGCCATATTATTGGTGCGGATTTTAAAAAGATATTTTGTTCCATTAATGTTTGCCCGAGCATGTAATCCTTGATACCCAGTGGGCTTTGGGTTGGCAATGAAATCCCGAATGGTCCTGGGAATGGGAGCAAAAGTCTGATTAAGAATACCTAAAAGGTTATAACAGTTTTGCACATCATCAGTTAAAATGAGTATTTCAAGCGGATTATCTATCTCTTTTCTAAGAATTCGATTGGATGAATCAAAATAGGCCCAGAGACCTTTCGTCCGAATAGAAATATCAACATTCAACCATAATTCCTGGGTCTTGACCTTGAGAGCCTGAACGATATCTATGGCTTCCGAAGATTGTTCCAATTTACGGATATTAGACTGCAGCTTTGCTCCCTGCTTGGGAAACTTAAAGATAAGCGCCAGGTTATACATTTCACGCTTGAGACTAAACAGCCCGAGAACAGTGGCAAGAGGCGCGTAAATATCGAGTGTTTCATCGGAAATTTTTTGCCGCTTATGGGGCGGCATGGCCTTGAGTGTTCGGAGATTATGCAAACGATCAGCAAGTTTCACCAGCATCACTTCAGGGCGAAGTGCTGCTCCTGAAAAAAGCTTACGGTGTACAAGTTTGGACAGATTCTGTTTATCACCTGAATCTCTTGTAACTTTAGTACAGCCTTCAACAATCGCAGCGACATAAGAACCAAACTTTTCACCAACAAGCTCAATATCAACCTCATCAACGTCCTCAACCGTATCGTGAAGCAATGCAGCTGATAAAATTTCCGGGTCAACAACATCCATTTCAGCTGCCAAAATCTGAGCAACGGAACAGGGGTGCATAATGTAGGCTTCACCCGACCTGCGCCACTGATCATCATGAGCATCTGTTGCAAAATCAAGGGCATCCCAAAAGATGTGCACCTTAGGCCCGTCACCTAGTAATTGACGCATTTGGGAACGATATAATTCTAAGTCAAATGGAATATGTTGCATAAAAAGGCCCGAACGTCGAAGATCAAATTGCTTTTTGGATAATAATGACTACTCTACTTACAACCTCGTATAACCCTACCAGAATATTAGTGCCTTATGCTATAAAAACGACAACGAAACAAAAGAAAACGTAATAATTTAATAAATTCATTAAAGCTAGCCAACAGCAACAAGACACTTTCCCCCCTCAAGGGGGTACTAAACTGAGTGCCAGCCTCACTCACCATTTACTGGCGCTAGCTTCTTGGAAAAACAAAACAATATAATGAGAAAAAAAAGAAATTTCCCACGGAAAAGAAAAACAAAACGTTCCCACCATGACCAGAATCAAAAACAAAAATATTCACAGGACGATACTCTTAAATTCCAGGTATTGAACCTGCTTTACACCAGTGGCAAGTCAGTACAGGCAAAACAAATTTTACAAGAACTGGATCTGCCGCTATCCTCCAGAAAACCTCTGCACAACCTTCTTATCGAACTCACAAAAAGCAGAATCCTCAAACAACTCGACACTGACATCTTTGGCCCGGGCTCAAAACATCGCCTGGCAGAAGGAGTTGTTGATCAAAACGCTAAAGGATTCGGTTTTGTTACCAACCTGGCATCAAAACTTCAAGGGACGGATTACACAAAAGATGCTTTCCTCTCTCCGTCCAATATGAATTCTGCTCGTCATGGCGATACCGTCCTGATCAGAATTTTTAAAGTAAAAAAAGATGGCCGCCCGGAGGCTGAAGTGGTTTCCATCCTGCAACGCGGCACTGGCCGACTTGCCGGATTTGTCACCTTCAAGTCAGGGAAGACAATTGTATATCCTGAAGATTCCCGTTACCCATTCACCATTCATATTCCCGGGAAACGTAGCGAGGAATTGCAGGAAGGGGACGCTGTTGTTGTTAAAATTGAAGGTGAAACCGATGATTTTCGGCACCAGAATGGAACGATCATTGAAATTCTGGGTAATCCCGATTTGGTGGACGTTCAGATGCGGCTGGTCATTGAGAAACATTCCCTTCCCCACACTTTTAGTGATGAGACCCTGGCACAGGTAGATGATATCTCTGATGAGATTACCACTGGAAAGGCCAGGCTCGACTTACGGGACATACAACATGTAACCATAGACGGTGAAACTGCCAAGGATTATGACGATGCCATAGCTGTGCAAAAGACTCGTAAAGGCTATCGCCTTTATGTGTCCATTGCAGATGTCAGCCACTATGTACCTTCAGGGAGCGCACTTGACAAAGACGCCTATCTACGTGGAACATCGATCTATTTCCCGGGCCGTGTTATCCCTATGCTCCCGGAAAGACTTTCCAACGATCTCTGCAGTCTTGTTCCCGACAAAGATCGTTATGCATTCACTGCCATCCTTGATTTTAACAGATCGGGTCATTTACTGGGAAAAGAATTTTCAAAATCCATTATCTGCAGCAAGCAACGTTTTACCTATACCACTGTCAGGCAGATTCTGATAGACAAGGACAAAGACGTACGACGGACACATAAGGATTTTTGCACTCCCCTAAAATGGGCATCTGAACTTGCACGTGCGCTTATGCACCTTCGGGAGCAACGTGGTTCCATTGGATTCACTATCCCTGAGCCCTTTATGGAGCTTGACGAGCAGGGCAAAATTGAATCCATCAGTCGTACAGAAAGAAACTTTGCGCACAAACTTATCGAAGAATTTATGCTGGCAGCCAACGAAGCAGTGGCCGAAACATTTACCGAAAACAACCTGGAAGGCCTCTATCGTATTCATGAAAAGCCAGCTCCTGAAAAAATCCAGGATTTCGTTAATTTTGGACGATCTCTTGGCCTTGATCTGCCACCACTTCGTCAGGATCCGGACTGGTTTGGCCAGGTTCTGGATCTGGTCAAAGATTCGCCCAAAGAGTATGTAATCAATAACCTGCTGCTGCGTACCATGCAGCAGGCCAGATACGATGTAAAGAATGTTGGCCACTTTGGACTCGCAGCCACCGACTACACCCACTTTACATCACCCATCCGTCGCTACCCGGATCTTACAGTACATCGAACGTTACAAACCTTTCTTCAACGCAATGCAAAGGTTCGCACCCGGAAAAAAGAATCGCTTCCAGTCAAAGAGATGGGAACATTTCTATCCGCAAGGGAGCGGATTGCAGTAACTGCCGAACGTGACATGAATGACAGACTAAAAGTACGCTTTATGCATGGAAAAATAGGCGAAACATTTCAGGCTATCATCTCTGGTGTGACAGGATCCACCATTTTCGTCGAACTTCTCAATCTTTTTGTCAGTGGCGGTATTTCGTTAACAACGCTTAAAGATGACCATTATATTTTTGATGCAAAACATCACCGCCTCACAGGCAAGCGCAGTGGGAGATCTTTTCAGATTGGTGACCAGATAACGGTGGGTTTGCTCGATGTAGATCTCAGGCGAAATCGTATTTATTTTGGTCCCATCGAAACGGATAACGACACAGCATAAGATTTTCCTTTAACGATCTCGCTTGACTTGAGCTTAAATTTCGCATAATAGTTGCTAGATTTTTTTTGATAAATTTTCTGGAGGTTTCCTACCATGGAAGAAGCAACCTGGATCAGCGCAATAATGAGCAATCCTTTTGCCAAAGGGCTGGCCATTGGCATTATTTTCACAATCCTCGTCTATGTACGTGGCTTTCTGCGTCGCCGCGAACTAGCTCAAGAAGTATCTAGACTACGTAACCATCTACATACAAAACTTGAAATAGATTCCTCTGAGAACGAACGTCGTAAAAATGAGCTTGAAACACTGAAACAAGAGCGGGACAATCTCCGTATAACAGTGCAATCACTGAACAACAAACCTGGCAGAAAAGAAATTCGTCAGTATTACATTTATCAGACTGCACTGGATATGATGTTTGAAAAAGCACCTGGTTTTGCTCCAGCCTGGCAAATAACCCTCAAAGAAGCAGAAAAAATATTTGACCAATCTGAAAGAGGTGTTGTTCCTCTGCTCAAACGTCTTATGCCCACTAATGCTGATAAGCAAGTAGAGCAGTACGAGAAACTGAGTCGCGTTTCCCTTGAAGAGAGTATGGCCAAATAAATATTTACCTCATACGTTTCAACCATATATTTCAACGGCCATAAACAGGTTTTATCTGTTTTATGGCCGTTTTTCTTTTTTGTAACTGTTTATATATGACAAACTCGTAAAAAGTAAAA
>JAOZLI010000166.1 GCA_029934915.1 Desulfocapsa sp.
ACAAAAAACAGGAGAAATTATTTAATGAATATCCTGCAAATAAAAAACTAGTGATTGACTCTGTTGAAAAGTTACAAGCTCTCAGTGAGATTTAAAGAGAACAAAAAAATGCACCCGGTCAAGGGCTAGGATTGGACAATATGGCGAGAGTAGGCAAAGGACTTTACGCGTCGTCAACTAAAACTGGCCTAAGGGGATTATCAGGCTAAAGATGCGCTTCCCTGTGTTCGCGCATGTTGGAGAGGTTGCAGGTTACTAACGTCCCTGCACGGAACCCAATTTCTTACCGGCGTCCAAGTTCCGCCTAAGTTGTCCGTTAAGGTAAAATCGTGGAACGTGGGAACCTCATTTTTCCGCCCTGTGCAATGCAGGGCAGGCATTACCGTAAGGCGTGCTGTTGGAATGGTGGGATTGAGGGCCAAACAAACTTTAGCAGTACACTTAAAATGTATGTTATTGAAAGAGGGACTGTCAAAGAAAAAAAAGGGCCAAGAATTGACCTGATAAAGACTTTACAACTTGCCTTTCTGCACCTGTTATGACATCAGTTGCAGAAAGAGACCTCGAAAAAGAAGCATTATAATTAGAAAAACCAGCGAGCCAACCAGCATAAGCCTGTTAGTACGCAGAATATCATCCTGTTCGGCATCTCTACTGGCCACACCAATCACCGGTTTCACCATTGTTTTTCCGAAATACTGTGAAGTACCGCCTAATGCTATCCCAAGAGCACCAGCCACAGCAGCTTCCGGATGGGCTGCATTAGGACTTGCATGGGAGAGACGATCGCGAGTAAAAATTGTGAGTGCACCACGGCTACTGAAGCCGCACATAGCTGCAGCTGGAATCAGACACAAGCCACTAAGCCTGGCTGGAATCCAGTTCACCAGATCATCGAGAAGTGCTGCACTTCTCCCAAAGTTCAGGTATTGTTCATTTTTATACCCAAACATTGAATCCATGGTATTTACTGCCTTATAGGTAATAGCCCCTAAAACTGCTAAAATTATTGCATGCTCTCCTGTTACCGGAGCTAGCAGGCTAAAAAGAACAGCATAAAAGAGCGGTGCAGTTACACCATCAACCATATTTTCAGCTACCGTTTCAACCGTTGCCCGAATAATCCCTTTTTCATCAAGGACCGAGGTGTCTCGCCCGACGATCATGGACACGGCTTTTCGTGCACCATCCAAATCCTCGTTACTTGCCAGTTGCCTGTACACTTCTTTACTGTGGATAATTAAATCACGTATAGCCACACTGGTATAGAGCAGAAAAACAGCAAATAATTGAGACAGCACAGAAGAGAACATATCCAAAAGAAAAAGCAGACAAGCTGTGCCACCTATGGTGAGCAACAGCACAGAAATCAGGGTAATAAGCCCTGCAATATATTCTGAGCTCAAAAATCCACGAAAAATGATTTCCAGACGTGTACAAAAAAAACCGATTATTCGTACCGGATGAGGAAACCACCTGGGGTCACCAATACAAAGGTCAAGACAGAGAGCAGCAATCAATTGCAATTCGAAGAGATACACGGGATTTACAGCTTAAGTAGTTTATAGATTTGATCCATATCCAAGCCCTGTCGTACTGTATCGGCCAGTCGATCAAATGCGGGTTCGAGATCATAACAAATATTGGGCCCGTTATATTTCTCAAGGCCTTTTCTTACACGCAGACCATCGATAAACCAACGGCGAAAGGAATCAGAATCAAACAATCCGTGGAGATAACTACCCCAAATATGCCCTGCAGAAGAAGTGATACCACAGCTTGTATTGTCATCGTATTTAAAAAGAGGTGCCCTGTCAGTTTTCGTCTGCCCATGATGAATCTCATATCCGGTGACCACCTGTCCTGACGCAATATGCACCCCGCTTCTTCTAAGCAAGGTTTTATCAGCGGCCATCTTTGTATGCATGGGGATCAAAGAAAGTGCCGTCATCTCCCCCTGTTGCGACTCTATTTGCATAGGGTCAGAAATGCTTTTGCCAAGCATCTGATAGCCACCGCAAATACCTACGACTTCGCATCCATTCGCAGCTTTTTCTTTTATGGTTGCAGCTAAATCAGTATGAAATAACGCCTGCATATCTCCAATCACATTTTTTGACCCTGGTAGAATAATGACGTCAGGATTGCCGATATCAGAAGGTTGATCAACTATGCGTAAAAAGACATCGGGTTCATTCAGGAAGGGTTCGATATCTGTAAAATTAGAGATATGCGGCAGATTTATGACTACAATTTCGACATGATCCTGTTCAGGTTTCTCCCTTTCAAACAATCCTTCCTTGAAGGAAACGGAATCTTCCTCAGGGATGCCATGATTTGCAAGATAGGGAATTACACCAAGAACATCTTTACCGGTGTGCATTTTCACATAATCGTGGGCATCTTGTAACAGATCGCTATTGCCGCGAAACCTGTTCACAAGAAAACCGGCAATAAGGGAACGTTCCCATTGATTTAAGACTTCCATGGTGCCCACAAACGATGCGTACACCCCGCCCCTGTCAATATCCCCAACCAGGACTACTGGAGACTCGGCGTAACGTGCCATACGCATATTGACGATATCATGTTTCTTGAGGTTCACTTCTCCGGGAGACCCAGCACCTTCAAGCACAATGGTATCGAAATCTGAGGCAAGATCATCATATGCTTCACAGGCCTTCAACATGGCATTTTTCTTGTAATCCACATATTCCATCACAGCCATATTACCAACAGGTTTTCCATTAACAATAATCTGACTACCGGTATCCGAATTAGGTTTCAGCAGTATCGGATTCATACGTACATCGGGATCAAGCCTTGCAGCCTGCGCCTGAACCACCTGGGCTCGCCCCATTTCCAGGCCATCATGGGTTACATAGGAATTAAGGGACATATTCTGCGCCTTAAAGGGTGCGACCCGCACACCATCCTGCAATAAAATTCGGCACAAAGCTGCAGTGAGGACAGATTTCCCTGCGTTGGAGGATGTCCCCTGGAACATGATGGAGGGTGTTTTCTTTTTCCTGGTTTGTGCTCTACTGCCGGCTAATATTTTATGTAACTGCTCCAGAAGAAATTGATTATCAGATTGACTCCGGACAGCAATTCTAAAAAAGTCTTCGCCAAGGTTTTGATAATTGGAGCAATCCCGTATAAGGATGTTCTGTTCTTTTAGTTTTTGGGCAAGATCCTTCACCGTCAAGCTTCCCTGCAATTTGACAAGCAGATAATTGGCCACGGATGGATAGACATGCAAATCTGGCAAATGTGCAAGCCCCTCCTCCAGATGTTTTTTACAACTCTGAAAATAGTCCCTGGATTTGTGTTGATACTCGCTATCCTGTACCGCCCTCTTTCCAACCTCCTGAGCTAAACTATTTACCGACCAGGGTGGTAGCAATCTTTGCAATTTTTTTGCAATCACAGGAGGAAAAACACCAAAACCAAGCCGCAACCCGGGGATAGCATAAAATTTAGTCAGAGAATGAAGGGTTATGATATTGGAGCCTTTACCGGCCAGACTTTTTTCATCATTTGTGAACTCAAGAAAAGCCTCATCTATTACAAACGTAACATCCCTATTATCCCGAGCTAATTCTTCTATTATGTCAGCCTGAAAACAAACGCCTGTTGGATTATTAGGGCGCCCAAGGATGAGAAGATCACCCGGACGGAGAAGCTCTGCAATGGCATCAAAATCCGGTTCAAAATTATCTTTTTCTGCAAGCGTAACAGGAAGCACTGGTATTTCAGCAAGCTCAAGCACCTTGATATAGTCGATATAGCAGGGGACTGGAATGACAGCACGCTTGCAATCTAGTACGCGGGGAAGCTGATAAAAAAGTTCTGTTGAGCCGTTGGCAACAATGATAGTATCAGATAGGCAACCATACTTTTCTGCCAGAATTGCCTTTAATTCAGAGGCATAGGGATCAGGATAGTGAAGGACTGTATCAAGGTTCCCACTAATGCAGGGCCGTAGCCATTCAGGTGGCCCCAGAGGATTAATATTTGCGCTGAAGTCGAGAATTCTTTCAAGAGCCAGACCGTTCTCCCTGGCTGCTGCATGGATATTTCCACCATGTTCATAGGATGTTATTGTTTTGGCCATAAAATCAAATCACTCCCTGATACGAAACGGCAGCAATGGCCAGTGACAATTCGGAAAATTCGCAAACACATCCAAGGGTATCTCCTGTGGCTCCGCCTAATTTAACAAAACACCAAACAGAAAACACTCCAACACCAAGGAGCAGAGCAGGAAAGAAAATCATCGTTACGCTGGACACAAGCAGCCAGCTACAGACGACAAAAAAGAGAAGTGCAGCAACGGCAATTACGTATCTATCTTTACTGTAAAACAGACGCCCAAGCCCATCCTCCTTTCTTGCATAGGGAAGAATTGCCATGGTCAAAAGTATAGCAGTACGGCCTGCCACTGGCATAAGTATTAATGTTGTCAAAAGTGTAGTGCTTGAAAGACTGGAAAGAGCAGCATATTTACCAAGGAGCAGGAACAACAAAAACAGTACGCCCATGGCACCCGTTCGACTATCCCGCATAATCTCCAATGCCCTTTTCCGCGGCCGACTGGAAAGTAAGCCATCACCACTATCTGCCACCCCATCGAGATGGAGAAATCCGGAAATTCCTCCAAGCAAAAGCATACCAAATAGAGCAGTTAAAGAGATAGGCAAAAAACCTGCCACAAAGGACACCAGAAACATTGTCCCAAGCCCAACAAATAGACCAATCACGGGAAACCAGAGTAAACTGGCCTGAAAAAAACGTGCATCGTCTGCGCTCTTCCAGGAAAGAGGAATGATGGTCAGAAAACGAAAGGCCGCCAAAAAAGATCGTAGAGGATACCGTACTGCAAGCAGCACGGGATGAACCACAGTATTGCTCTCACTCATACTACTTATCGGCTCCGGCAACTGCAGCTTCTTCGAAGGTGGCGACCTCAGTGAGAATGGCCACCGCAGCTTCCACAAGATTCATGGCAATAGCGGCTCCTGTTCCTTCACCAAGACGAAGATTAAGATCAAGCAGAGGCCTGCAGCCAAGTTTCTCCTGCATGGCGCGATGCCCAGGTTCCATGGAACGATGAGCGCAAACAATGTAGTCCCTTGCAAAGGGCTCAATGGTGATGGCAATAAGTGCAGCAGCTGATGATATAAAGCCATCGACGACAACAGGTTTTTTTTGGGCAGCTGCTCCTAAGATCAGGCCAGCGATGCCACCGATTTCAAAACCGCCAACTGCGGCAAGAATATCCAAACCATTTTTTGGATCTGGCTTGTTCCGCAATAAAATATCACTTACAACTTGTCGTTTATGGGCAAGTTGTTCATCATCTAACCCCGTTCCACGTCCAGTGAGTTCTTCGACACTTTTACCCGTAATGATTGCAGCAATAGCAGTGGATGGTGTGGTATTACCAATACCCATATCACCAGTGCCAAAGACATCTATATTTTTCCCTAAATCATTTGCTATTTCAATTCCGGCTTCCACAGCTTTTGTGGCGTTGGCCATGGACATTGCAGGCCCTTTGGTGATATTATTAGTACCTAAGCCAATTTTTTTATCTATAATTTTGCCTGCTTTGGCAAGATCAGTCAGATCTGCAGCAACCCCCATATCGACAACAATTACTTCAGCTCCTGCTTGTTTGGCCAGGGCATTGATCCCAGCGCCTCCATGAACAAAGTTGTACACCATCTGTGGTGTCACTTCCTGAGGAAACTTACTTACTCCTTCGGCAACAACACCGTGATCTCCGGCCATGGTAACAATGGCCTTTCTTGCGACGGCCGGAGTGATGGAACGGCAAATTCCCGCCAGCTCCATACTCAAATCCATTAAATCACCAAGAGCCCAGGGCGGCATGGCCAATTGATCCAGGCGCTCTTTGGCCTTGTCTCGATACTCACTATCCTGGGGGTATATTTTCTGTATTGTTTCTTTAAGAAGACTCATTGTTTTATTCCTGGAATTTTGTACACGTTACCCAACACATAGGGGTATTATATACTTATTATTTGGTAACTATTCAGCAAGTTGCTTTCAAACCGGGGACAGATTCAATTTTTCCACCTA
>JAOZLI010000441.1 GCA_029934915.1 Desulfocapsa sp.
TGGCCAATATCCATGATGGAGCCAAGCATTCCCATGGCAGAACCATGACTCCCCCTTTTACTGAGATCTGCAATATAGGCGGCACTGGCAGATGTGACCACCGAGATCGACAGACCAAGAAGAATAGAAACAAGCATAAGTGCTGCAAATGAAAATGAAAAGGCAAGTATTAGCATACATATTGCTGCCAGGAAGGCTCCGAATATTATTTGCGGAGGCCTGCCGTGGCGATCTGAAAACCTGCCCAGCACAGGCTTGGAAATGGCGATGGTGATAATCTGAGAGGAGATACAGAATCCAATTTCCCAGGCACTCAGGCCGATATCAAGTCCACGGAGGGGAAGGAAAGTTTCAAATATTCCATAGGCAAAGAGGATAGCAGCCTCCACCGCACAGGTGATCATAATGGCACGGTTTGCTAACAATTCAGCCAGGCCCTGACGCCAGCTAATACCATTTTCCTGAGGTTTTTGAGCAATATCCTTCTCCTTGTGTTCGGGAAGAACAAACATTGCAACGAAGGCGATCAGACCCGCAAGACCGCAAACAATATATAAAGCTGTAAAGCCAAGAGTATTCTCGCTCGCAGAAAGAGCCAGGATCACTCCTCCAAGGGCCGGGGCGGAAAAACGCCCAAGCAAGGTAGCTGTAGAAAACCAGCCCATTTTCTCACCTCGTGATCCTTGATACAGATCGGCAACGTAGGCCATGGCCACCGGCCCGAATATTGCCGTGGCCAGACCATGGTAAAAGCGAATCACACCGATCTGCCAGATATCAGAGGCCAGCAGGTAGCAGAATGGTGCTGTGGCAAAGACCATACCGGAGAGCAGAAGCATGCGGTGCCTGCCAATCCTGTCGGACAAAAATCCTGCAGGAAAGCTAAAGAGAATACCGGTAAAAGCAGAAATCCCGGCAACCACACCTACGGCCATCTGATCACCACCGAGCTGCGTTACCAGCAGAGGCAATGACGGATTTTTAGAAATAGTCGAGCTGAATACAGCCAGCAAGCCAATGGCACAAAGGATTTTAAAGGGAGAAAACATAACGATCAGCACATGTAGATTTCGATAGAATATTATCTGCCAATCACTTCATAGTCATCAAAATAGATAACACTGTCAGCCTTGGTCCAGAGACCTACTTTTCCAGATACCGGGGCTGGCAGATGTTCAGATAAATAATGCTTGCCATTGACATATCCCTTGATAAGATTTCCCTTCACTGTCAACTTTAAACTATGCCACTTATGGCTGGGAGTTTTCACGTTTCGTACCCAGGTAACAGAGCTCCTTTTGCCATGTTTAAATCGCCACAGCACGAGGTTATTTTCGAGAGGATTTGCCCGTAGAGCGTAATAATCACCATTAGTTTTCAGGTCAAAGAGGATGCCAGCTCCCTGATCTATCCTGCCGGCAACACCCTTAAAGCGGAGTTTGATTTCACCATTTGTAAAGGTTTCTACCGTTCCAGCCACTGCAAATGGATAATAGGCATAGGCTTGAACATTATCGAGAAACTCAGCGTATCGTTCGCCATATAGAGCCTGTGCTTTATCGGCCAGACCTGCAGAAGCGACTCCCCGTTTCCATCTGCTTCCATCCACCACCAGAACCGTATTATTGTTATCGCTGCGTATCTGCCAGTTCCCCACTGCCGCGGTAAAAGTTTTAGGTGGTGCTCCCACAGTCTCGCTGGAAAAATCGAACATAATTCCTTTGCCTGCTTCTTCGGCCGTTACCGTAGAT
>JAOZLI010000442.1 GCA_029934915.1 Desulfocapsa sp.
ATGCTGCCTACCCAGAGCTTGGCTTCGTACTCTTTGCAGAGGGAATTATCACTGGGGTGCTCGTCGGGGATATCGGTGTTTTGTGGTGTGGCCGTGATGCAGTAGTAGGCGGGTGTGCCGCTGACCTTGATTTTTGCTTGAAAAACATAGCTGGCTTTTTGCCCGGGGAGGAGCTCGCCCGACCATTGTTCTTGTATGGGCTGACCGCCATTATAGTTGGCCGTGAGATCCATGGTTTTTATCTTTTGCTGACCACGGTTTTCAATTTCGCAAGAGAAAAATGCATAGCCTTGATCGATGGTGGAGATTACCGTGATAACAGCTATATCTACCGCGGCGTAAATCACGTAAACGGGATGGGAAATGCTGTCGAGGCAATGGTGGGTGTTTTCTACTTTTAGTTGGGGGTGGAAAATGGCTGAGTCAAGGTATATATGTGTTGGGTTTTCTTGTGTGGAGTTAAATCCGTCTCCGAATTGCCAGTTGTAGGTTAAAAGGTTTGAAAGTTTAGAAGTTTGAAAGTTTACTGTGAGTGGTGGTAGTCCGTATTCGCGGTCCATGGTGAAGGCGGCGGTGGGGGAAGGGTGGATTTTGAATGTTTGGGAGGTGCTGTCTTCGCAGCCGGCTTTGCTTTTTACCCGAAGGGTGGCGATATGAATAAGCGTATCGTTGTAGGTGACTTTAGGCCCTTCGACTATGCTCAGGGACCAGCCGTGGTCGAAGTTCCAGTACCAAGTGTTAATGGTGTCGAGGCTAATTACAGATGTATCTTGAAATTGGGTAGGAGAACCGGCACAGGCATTGGTCCAGGTGAAACCGGCTTGGGGAATGGCGTTGACTTTTACCGGCAAGGTGATGGTATCGTAACAGGCGTTGAGGGCGGTGATGCGTAGTGAGGTAGGGAAATATCCTGAGCTTGAGAATGTTTGATTGGGTGATTGATTGATTGATTGATTGCCGTTGCCAAAATCCCAGAGATAGCTCATGATGGGGTTATAGGGCTGGGTTTGGCTTTGATCGGCGAAGGAGACGGGGGTGCCGTTGCAGACGTTTGAATAGGTGAAGTTGGCGCTTGGTGAGGGTTTTATGTTTACTGGTTTGAATATAGAATCTGTACAACCGTGGAGGTCCCTTGCACTAAGCATTACATTATGGCTTTTTGACTGGGAGAAGGGGTGACTGGGCGCTTCGACTCCGCTCAGCGACCCATCATCGAAGTCCCAGTACCATGATATAATTTGTCCTCCAGGAGCAAGAGTGAGGTTTTGGAATTGTAATTCTAGATTCTGACAGCCGGTGAGGGGGTAGAAGTTGGGCTCGGGGAGGGGGTGGATGTAGATGTTTTTGTAGGCATAGTTGGCGCAATTTGAGTCGGTTGTGACGGTTAGTTTTACGGTGTACTGACCACTATCGGGGTATAGGTGAGGGAGACTGAGAGACTGAGGGACTGAGAGAGGGGGAGAGCCGTCTCCGAATTGCCACTGCCAGTTTATTAGGTTGGATTGGTCTTGTGAGTAGGAGGAATCTATAAAGAGGGTGGAATCGCGGAAGCAGACGGTATCTGCCAGGAAGCTCACATGGGGTGTGATGCCGTGGATGGCGACTGTGATGGTATCTTTTGCGGTACAACCGAGGGTGTTCCAGGTTTGTAAGCTGTAGGTTCCAGGACTGGTGATTTGCAGAAGGCTATCGCCTGAACCGTTATTCCAAAGGAAGGAATCGGCTTCATTGGCTCCGAC
>JAOZLI010000443.1 GCA_029934915.1 Desulfocapsa sp.
ATTTTAAGGCGCAGATTCGATCCCACCAGATCAGCAAGACGACCTGGATCTTCAATATTGTTTATGATCATCATCAGATCAGAAGAGAGGATACCACGCAGCGACATGATCTTTTCTGTCTGCTCGCGTACTGTACGCATAAGCGCCTCAGTTGCTACATCTGTGACTTCAGTTTCTACTTCTGGAAGAGGTTTAATCCGCACCTGATAGAAAGGCTCAGTCTGTATATATTTTTTCACCTTTGCCTTGGAAACCGCCTGCACCAGCACCTTCAGCCGGCCATCAGGAAGTTTGAGAGTACGCATAACCATGCATACCATCCCCACATCATACAGATCTTTTGGATCCGGATCATCGCTAGTAGCATCTTTCTGAGTAAGCAGCATCAACAGCTTATCGCCTTCCAGGGCACTGTTTACAGCCTCGACAGAACTGGGACGCCCCACAAAAAGTGGGATAATCATGTAGTTAAAAACAACGACATCCCGAACTGCCATCATCGGCAATTCGTCCGGGATAACCATATCCTCATGGTCGGTAAAATCATCCATGCCCATTGCTAAAGAATCGTTAAATTCCACAAAAACCTCCGGAAATATAGAAGTGTAAATCTACACTATAATATGCATTTAGTATCGAAAGAGTGCCAAAACGTATGAGTTCACTCAGAATAAATTAATCACTACCAGGGGAAAGATCGTTTTTCCAAATGTCCATTTCAGGGCTCAGAAGCTTGATTTAATTCCGTCTGAACCCTAAACATTGCACATATTGAAGTCAAGCCAGCAATCAATCTCCCTGTTGTTTCCTTGATTTTTTCTTGAATTATAGCCTATATTCCACCATACTGTCCATATTATGTGACTTGGCAAACTGTTTACTATTACATGAATAGTTATCCAATCATTTGCCACAATCCAGAACCATGCTCATGCCGGGAGTAAATAATGCTGACGACCCAATCTTTTTTCGATCTTACCGACTTCCCCTCCCCTGGTCTTTTTGAAAAAGACAAGCCTGTATGGGAAGCCCTGAACACCTTAAAATCCTATATGGATGCGCATAACTATCCTGACTGTAGTTCAGATTTTCTCACAGACGGTGTTCCCCTGCCACATTCCATTATTCTCCATGATGGCCAGATTTTTGCTGCCAATGACTATACTACAGAATATGGCGATACCACCAAAGGAAAACTAAAAGTCCGCCGAAAGGAAGACAATAAAGAACTGCCAGGTGCTGCTGTTATAATGGCAGGTGCAATCCTTATGGGTGACCGGATTGATATTGGCGAAGGCGTACTGATCGAAGGAGGGGCGACAATCAAATCCCCGGCAATACTGGGCGCTTGCACAGAGGTCAGACAGGGTGCATATCTTAGGGGGTACTGTCTTACGGGAAAAAGTTGTGTTGTAGGCCACACAACCGAAGTAAAACACTCTATTTTCTTAAACGACGCTAAAGCCGGACACTTCAACTATCTTGGCGATTCCATCCTGGGACAGGATGCAAACCTTGGTGCCGGCACCAAATTTGCCAACCTTAAATTCCTCGGTGGTAATGTTTCCATCAGAACAGATGACGGCCTGGTGGATACCGGACGCCGTAAATTCGGGGCGATTTTAGGAGATGGCGCCCAAACCGGATGCAACTCTGTCACCAATCCTGGTACTATCATCGGCAAAGGTGGGATATTGATGCCCAATACCACTGCACCTTCGGGATATCATAAACCC
>JAOZLI010000167.1 GCA_029934915.1 Desulfocapsa sp.
TCTGTGCAGCATTTAATGCAGATTTTGATGGTGATCAGATGGCTGTTCATGTGCCTCTTTCGGTTGAAGCGCAGGTAGAAGCCAGGGTACTTATGATGTCCACCAATAATATCCTTTCTCCAGCAAACGGTGAACCGATTATTATTCCATCGCAGGATATTGTCCTGGGTCTTTATTATATGACCCGTGAACGTATCAATTCTAAAGGCGAAGGTAAAAGCTTTTCAAATGCGACAGAGGCACGGATTGCTTTTGATTATGATGCCGTTGATCTGCAGGCAAAGGTGAATATTCGAGTAGAGGGAGAGATGGTTGAATCAACCATGGGCAGAATTCTTCTTGGAGATCTGCTTCCGAATACAGTTCCTTTTGTTGAAGTGAATAAAGTAATGACCAAAAAAGCACTTGGTCGGCTTATTGATTACACCTATCGACATGCTGGAACCAAGGAAACCGTTATTTTGGCTGATCGTCTCAAAGACATTGGCTATGAATTTGCAACACGAGCTGGTATCTCAATCTGTATTGATGATATGAAGATTCCGGCATCCAAGAAAATTCTGGTTAGCAAAGCAGAAACTGAAGTGAGTGATGTCAGTCAGCAATATTCCGACGGTTTGATTACATCCGGTGAGAAATATAACAAAGTTGTCGACATCTGGTCTAAAGTAACTGAGGATGTTGCCAACGAAATGATGGAAGAAATTAAGGTCGAAACATTTGAGACCAAAGAAGGTGAAAAGGTTGAAGCCGATAGTTTCAACTCTATTTACCTTATGGCCGATTCAGGTGCTCGTGGTTCTCGTGACCAGATACGTCAGCTTGCTGGTATGCGTGGACTTATGGCCAAGCCATCCGGTGCAATTATTGAGACACCCATCAAGGCCAACTTCCGTGAGGGACTTGGGGTTCTTGAGTATTTTATTTCGACACATGGTGCTCGTAAGGGACTTGCCGATACAGCGCTTAAAACTGCAAACTCCGGGTATCTTACCCGCCGTCTTGTGGATGTTGCTCAGGATTCAACCATTGTAATGGCTGATTGTGAGACACTTGATGGTGTCATTGCGGAGCCATTGCTCGATGGTGGTGAAATTATTGTTCCCCTTGGAGATCGTATTTTAGGGCGCGTAGTGCAGGATGATGTTTACGACCCTTTTGATGAAGACCGAATCATCGTTGAATCCGGCCAGGAAATCACTGAGCAACTGGTCAGGGAAATTGATGAAGCTGGTATCGATAAGGTAAATATCCGATCCGTTTTGACTTGTCGTGCCAGGCGTGGAGTTTGTGCCCAGTGTTATGGTCGAGATCTTGGCCGTGGACACATGGTTAATCGTGGCGAAGCGGTGGGCATTATTGCTGCCCAGTCCATTGGTGAACCTGGAACACAGCTTACCATGCGTACCTTTCATGTGGGTGGTACTGCAAGTCGAACCGTTGATCAGGCTGAAATTCAGAGTCAGCGTGCAGGTAAGGTTCAATTTAACAATCTTCATTCGGTTGAGAATGCTGAAGGTGTTAAGATTGTAATGAATCGGAATGCTGAAATTGCAATTCTTGACGAACTTGGCCGGGAACGTGAAAAACATAAGGTCACCTACGGTGCACAGATCCCCGTTCAGGAAGGCGCTGAAGTAGGGGCAAATACGCTTCTTGCCGAGTGGGATGCATATACCATTCCTATTGTTTCTGAAGTTGGCGGTATTATTAAATATGGAGACATCGTTGAAGGTGCAACCATGCAGGAGAAGGTGGATGCGGTAACCGGTAAGTCAAGTAAGGTTATAGTCCCGACCCCGTCAGGACAACATTTGTCTCCTCGTATTTCCATCAAGGGAGATCGTGGCAAGACCTTGAAACTACCCAACTCAGAGGCTTTTGCTCGATACAGTCTACCGGTGGGTTCTATTATCTCTGTTGAAGAAGGTGATTCTATTGCGCCTGGTACTATCGTTGGTCGAATTCCACGAGAATCCAGTAAGACCAAGGATATTACAGGTGGTCTGCCGCGTGTTGCCGAGCTTTTTGAAGTTCGTAAACCAAAGGAGCCGTCAATTATTACTGAGATCGACGGCCGTGTTAGTTTTGGTAAAGAACTGAAAGGTAAGTTACGCTGTGTTGTAACTCCAGAGTTTGGAGAACCGCAGGAGTATTTGCTCCCTAAGGTTAAGCATACCATTGTTCATGAAGGCGATTATGTTCAGGCTGGCGAGCCATTAATTGAGGGAACCATTATACCAAATGATATCCTCAGAGTTTTGGGTGTCAAAGAGCTGGCTAAGTTTCTTGTCAACGAAGTGCAGGAAGTCTATCGTCTGCAGGGTGTAAAGATCAACGATAAACATATTGAGGTTATCGTACGTCAGATGTTGCGTCGTGTGCAGATCACCAATGCTGGTGATTCCAAGTTTATGATTGGTGAACAGGTTGTCTGGTGGGATTTTGAGGATGAGCGAGATCGCCTTATGGCAGAAGGAAAACAACCAGGAATGGCAGAACCACTGCTTCTTGGTGTCACCAAAGCGTCACTTTCCACGGAAAGCTTTATTTCTGCCGCCTCCTTTCAGGAAACTACCAAGGTCCTCACCAATGCCGCCATGGCAGGTAAGGTCGATGATTTGGTAGGATTGAAGGAAAATGTAATCATGGGACGATTGATTTCTGCAGGTACAGGCCTGGGAAAACACTATTAAAACAATAGGTTACTTTTGGGTATAAAGCAGAAAGTGTTCTTGTTTTCACTTTTGCTTTATACCTTTTTACTTTAAACATTCTTTTATGCTTGACAGTAATCGAACAATAGGGTAAATATTCTCCCTTTCGTGCTCGGTCAACACCGTTACCGACTCGTACAACAACTTATTATAGCGTCATTTACTATATACGTGAACAGGAGCAGTAAGGATAATGCCAACTATTAATCAGCTCATTCGGCAGGGCAGAAAAAAGATCGTTAAGAAGAAAGATACCCCGTCTCTTGAAGGCTGTCCGCAAAAGCGTGGCGTTTGCGTTAGGGTATACACAACCACACCTAAGAAGCCAAACTCTGCGCTTAGAAAAGTAGCAAGGGTTCGATTGACCAATGGGAAAGAAGTTACTTCTTATATCCCAGGTATTGGGCATAATCTCCAGGAACACTCAGTTGTTCTTATTCGTGGTGGTCGTGTAAAGGATCTTCCTGGTGTTCGTTATCATATTGTTCGTGGTACTCTTGATACTCTCGGCGTCTCTGATAGACGCAAAGGGCGTTCGAAGTATGGTGCCAAGCGTCCTAAATAGAGATAGATGTAAAAGAGGAAAGTTATGCCACGTAGAAAAATTGTAGAAAAAAGAAAAATTAGTCCTGATCCACGTTTTAACTCAGTGCTCGTTGCTAAGTTTACAAACGGAATCATGGTGCAGGGAAAAAAGTCCATCGCACGTAGGATCTTTTATGATGCTATGGATATCGTCGCTGAAAAGGTTACTGATGAAGAACCTCTTCTAGTATTCGAAGAGGCCATGGAAAAAGTACGACCTAAAGTTGAAGTGAAGTCCAGACGAGTAGGTGGTGCAACCTATCAGGTACCCATGGAAGTTCGTCAGGTCAGAAGAAATGCATTGGCTATTCGCTGGATCATTAGTTATGCTAAATCCCGTTCTGGTAAATCCATGGGCGAGAAACTTGCTGCTGAGATACTCGATGCATACAATGATCGTGGAGCGGCAGTTAAAAAGCGTGACGATACCCATCGTATGGCGGAAGCTAATAAGGCATTTGCTCACTATCGCTGGTAGGTAGTTATTGCAAAGGCGTCTTTGTTCTGTTGAGCATTCATCAGCTGAAAGGTTGTCAAACTGAAAGAGTTTAGCTGATGGCTGGAAAAAAGGATCTGTCCACTGTTCGTAATATTGGCATTATGGCCCATATTGATGCAGGGAAGACGACAACAACAGAACGAATATTGTATTACACTGGCCGGTCTTACAAGATCGGCGAGGTTCATGATGGTAATGCTGTCATGGATTGGATGGAACAGGAGCAGGATAGAGGAATAACCATTACCTCAGCTGCAACAAGTTGTACCTGGAATTCCTATAGTATTAACATCATTGACACCCCGGGCCACGTCGATTTTACCGTTGAAGTGGAACGAAGTCTTAGAGTACTTGACGGTGTAATAGCCGTATTTTGTGCCGTAGGCGGTGTTGAGCCACAATCAGAAACGGTTTGGCGACAGGCTGAGAAGTATAAAATTCCACGAATGGCATTCATCAATAAGATGGATCGTGTCGGAGCGGATTTTGAACGGGTTGTAACAATGATGGAACAACGATTGGGTACAAATCCAGTTGTTGTTCAGATTCCAGTCGGTAAAGAGGCTGAATTTGAAGGTGTAATAGACCTTATAGAAGACAAGATGCTTGTCTTCGATGAAGACTCTTTAGGGCAGGATGTTATAGAACAAGATATCCCGGAGGATTACCGGGACAGAGTCACGGCCGCACATATGGTGCTCATCGAGAAGTTGGCCGACTTCGATGATGAGATCATGGAATATTTCCTTGAAGATACACCTGTGTCTGCGGATACGATTTATCGTGCGCTACGAAAAGCTACATTAAACCTGAACATTGTTCCTGTTTTGTGTGGTAGTGCATTTAAGAACAAAGGTATACAACCTTTGCTTGACAGCATTATTCATTACCTGCCTTCGCCGCTGGATGTACCGTCGGTTGAAGGGATTGGTAAGAAGGATGAAGTCATTAGTCGCAGAGCAGACAATAAGGAAAAACTATCCGCTCTCATATTTAAACTAATGAGTGATGCCTATGTCGAGAACCTTGCGTTTATCCGAATATATTCCGGAACACTCAAGGTTGGCGATAAGGTATTCAATCCTGTCAAAAAGAAGAAAGAAAAGATTAGTAAGCTGATCAGATTGCATGCCAATAAAAGAGAAGAAGTAAATTCTCTTGAGGCTGGAGACATTGGGGCAGTTATTGGCCTTAAATTTTCCACAACTGGCGATACACTTTGTGCCAGTGGCGATTACATAGTTCTGGAAAGTATGGATTTTCCGGAACCAGTGATTGGCGTTGCCATTGAAGCTAAAAGTAAGGCGGATGAAAAGAAACTAGAGGAAACCCTGGGCAAGATAGCCATGGAGGATCCTTCTTTTCAAATTGCGAAAAACGAAGATACCGGCCAGACAATAATTTCCGGGATGGGTGAGTTACATCTCGAAATAATTGTGCACAGGCTGCTCAATGAGTTTAAGGCAAACGCTAATGTGGGAACACCACAGGTTTCTTATAAAGAGACAATTTCTGCAAGAGCAGAGGCTGAAGGAAAGTTCGACCAGCAGACAGGTGCCAAAGGACAATATGGCCATGTCAAAATTGAAATTGAACCGCTTGGTCGTGGGGAAGGGGTTGTCTTTGAATCAGTTGTTAAAGGCGATACTATTCCTGACATGTTTCTTGAAGCGATAGAAAAAGGAATTCGTGACAGTCTGGATGCGGGACCGCTTATTGGTTATCCGGTTACAGATGTCAAGGTAACATTGGTTGGTGGATCATACTCAGAAGAGGAATCCACTGACATGGCATTTGGAGTTTCGGCAGCCATGGCCATCAGACGTGCTGCGGCAGACGCAAAACCACTGTTACTTGAACCAATTATGAGTTTGGAAGTAGTTAGTCCAGATGAATACCTTGGAGATGTGATGAACGATCTCAACTCCAAAAGAGCAAAGGTTGTTGGTGTAGACACCGAGGATACTTTGCAGGTGATTAAAGCACATGCCCCGTTGGCTGAGATGTTCGGTTATTCAACGTCACTCAGATCAGCAACCCAGGGCAGGGCAAACTTCACCATGCAGTTTGAAAAATATGACGTTGTTCCTGGAAACAGGGCTGACGAAATCATACGTAAAATTAGAGGAATATAGCTCATTATTTTGAGGGTAGACGATGTCAAAAGAAAAATTTGAAAGAACAAAACCGCATGTCAATGTAGGTACTGTAGGTCATATTGATCATGGTAAAACTA
>JAOZLI010000444.1 GCA_029934915.1 Desulfocapsa sp.
AGTCTGGCATATGATACCCGGGATTGGCCTGTTTAACTGGCCTTCATCCATTTTGGCCTGGGATGTACTGGTGTTGAATGGCTATCTGGCCCTGAACACACTGGTTCCACTCTATATTCTCTACTGCAATTACAACAATAAAAAACCGGTGGGATGGAAGTATAAACCATTTGTTTTTCTGTCAATCTTTTGGGCTGTTTCCATCCACATGACCACGGCTTTCCTCTATCAGGGATTGCCAGCCCGGCCATTCTGGAATAATCCCCTGCTGGGCCCGAGATTTCTGGCCTCAGCTTTTGCGGCAGGGCCTGCGGTCATTATGATGGTACTTATTGCCATTCAGCAGAAAACGAGCTACTCCATTGATAAGAATGTCTTTTTTAAATTGAAAAGAATCATCGTTGTTTCCGCAATTATCAATCTGTTGATGTTGTTTTCTGAGATTTTCAAAGAGTTCTACAATGCTACCCACCATAGTCTTTCAGCCCAGTATCTGTTCTTCGGACTTGATGGACACGATGCTCTGGTGCCATGGATCTGGACTGCCATCGGCCTCAATGTTCTTGGAACCTTACTTTTTGCCTTTGACCCGACCAAGTGTAATCCTAAATATCTTATGCCGGCAGCGATCAGTCTGTTTACCGGTATCTGGATAGAAAAAGGTTTTGGCCTTATTATCCCCGGGTTTATACCGTCACCCATGGGCGAGGTGGTTGACTATGCGCCGACGTCCAATGAGATTATTATCACCGTGGGGGTGCTGGCAACGGGAATACTGGTGGTGACATTGCTTGTAAAACCGTCTCTTGTTATTTTGCAGAGATTTCAAGGGGGAAGTACGTAAGTTTCCCCGTGCAATAGATTGCTGTATAGATGAGCCTGTTGATTTAATAGCATTTTTGTTCGATGTCGAGGCAAATGGAAAAATTTACCGCAGGCATATAGTTGATATTCTGAGGATAAAGTTTTTCATTTAACGAAGAGATCGGGCAAAAAGGCATTAAATCAACGGGCTCATAGATACCCATAAGCCCCAGTCAGAGTTATACTATTCTGACTGGGGCTTTTTGGGTTTAGGGTATACTCTAGAACACCTTTGGAATTATCCGCCAACTCCTCTTCATGTACTCCTCATAGCGATCAAAATGGGAACGAAGTAAACTCTCTTCAAAAAGCAATTTCAGTATTAGATTTAAATACAAAAACATAAGCAAAGTGAATCGAGCACTGTCCCAGTGGCTTATAATGAGCGGCGTGATAGCTAAAATTATAGAAGTGTACATTGGGTGACGAATAATTGCATAGGGTCCAGACGTAATTAATGTGGCATTCTTGAGAGGTTGAGGTGCAATGTTCATTTTACTCTTGTTCATGGTGATTAATGCCCAGATCGCAAGTGCAATTCCTGAAAATTCAAGAAATTGAAGGATAAAACCTTCTGCCATCCATGGTGACATATACAGGAAAATTGCAAAGCCCAGGTATTGAATGAAGGTGAGGATTAAATTTATAATTTTTTGTCGAAACGTTAATATCATACGTAATAATCCAAGTACTTATGGAGTCTCTCATTTGCTGTCATCATTGCAGGCTTACCTTCTTCGTTTTCGCATCAGGCAGACCCAGTTTTTCGCTGGTACCTCCTGATTCGTATCAAAATGGTCAGTAGTTAACGAGAGAATCTTGAAAAATGGTTCCGCTGCCTGCACAATTTGGATCGCACTGAGTT
>JAOZLI010000445.1 GCA_029934915.1 Desulfocapsa sp.
CCATATTCTTTTTTCTTTCGCAGCAGCAACTGCACACTTTGTTTTTTTTCATCGCTATTAAGCAAAGAAAGGAGACTCTTAGTAATAGCCAGCGGACTCTCTCCCCCCACTTCCTTTATCTGTTTTACAAGCAGCGTTGCAGCCTCGCCTGCTGCACCTTCAAACACCGTCTGGTCTGCAGCAGTCAGGGGCGCAGGTGCAGGATCCATTGCTGTGGTAGCTCCTCTACGATAGGCAGAGGCACGATAAAAAATCACCTGTTTTCCTGTTGCTGATTCCTTATTCCAAACACCAAGCCCTGAGCCATCATCAGATTTTTCCCTGGTATACAAATATTTTTCACCAATCGTTTCCTGGTTGAGCAGTACCATATTGCTGGTGTTGTCAGCCTGATTAAGGACCACCTTTACCGGCCCACCATCGGCCAAAAATTTAATCTTTGCCTCAATGGTCCATACATTCACCTTTGTTTCCGGGAAAAAAGGAAAACCAAGAACCTGATTTTTATAGATTGCAGCGCCTAAGCCCACACCAATAAGCAGCACAATGATTAGTCGAAGTTGTGTTTTTGTTTGCATTATTTATCACCGTTTTCAGGGGCTTTTTTATCCACATCTACCAGAAAATCCTGCGACAGAAAATTTCGTCCGATAAGCAATTTGTAGGTCATCTTTGAACGATCCCGCAGGTTCACCTGTACATTTTTTTTCACATGCTTCCAGGAAAGAGGAAGCTCGATTTCATAGCGCTGTTCAGTCCCCTGGCTATTTTTGACAGTACTCACTTTTACTATAACAGCAGTCAGTTGCTCAGTTTTTCCATCACGATTTACGGTCTGAAAGGAAATTGTTTTTCCTACATTCTCTTTCGGTACAGCACTACCGCCTGTGATCTTTATATTCACAGCATGAATTGAGGTAACACGTGCACCAGTGTCAATCCTGGCAAGATATGCAAAGGGAATAGTGTCCACTTCTATCCAGGCGGTTTCTCCGATAAGTGATTTTTGTTCTGCTAATGCCTGTGTTCCGATCAGAGAGAAGAACAACAGACAACTCAATACAATCTTTCTTTTTAATGGACTATTCATAGGACTCTTTCCTCGCCTTCTTTGCTTGTTTTTGATTTTTATTTTGACAATACTACTCCTGCCATCCTTCTGTTTCTATAGTAGATTTAACGACTCCATGTTCTTTATTAAGAATTCGTGAGAAAACCGCATTGCTGTCATATTCATCAAAGGTTTCTCTTGCATTCCACACATCAAGATTACGATCACCATTGTCCATTTTAAGCACGGCGTCAAGTGCTCGAAAACGAACGTAAAAAACACCGTTCCGTTCATCGGCGGTGATAACGCCCTTGGCACCAACATCTATCTTGTCACTACCGACAAATGCATGGGGAATAATGATGGCTTCCTGGGATACTTCAAAAACAGCATCGCCTTCCACATCATCAATGGTAAGCGCTTTTTCCAGCCAACCGTTCTTGCCACGCTGATTGGCAATGATGGCCACAATGGGTTTTGAATTGGTCATCTCCAGATCGGCTTCAAGATGCATATTGATGGGTTTTTTCCAGACGGCACGGGCTTTTTTAAGTTTGAACAGTGTCGACCAGTCTTCATCGTCAACGCTTACTTCTTTTCCTGTTACTGTAACCTTATCGAGTGTGATGGTTGATCCTGAAATATCAAAATCCATATTTTGCGGGATGCCGTC
>JAOZLI010000446.1 GCA_029934915.1 Desulfocapsa sp.
AGATCGTTATTTTCTCTGGAAATCACCTGGATACGTTCTGCAGATCGAACAGTGGTCGTAAGACCCACATAATCGGCCTGAATGGGGAGCTCGCGCCCTCCCCTGTCCACAAGAATTGCAAGTTGAATGGACCGGGGGCGGCCATAATCCATTAGAGCCTCCATAGCAGCACGGATGGTTCTGCCGGTAAAGAGGACATCATCAACAAGTATAATATCTTTACCTTCAACAGCAAAACTGATATCGGTGGTTTTCACCACAGGATTCTGGGTAACAAGAGACCAGTCATCACGATATAAATTAATATCAAGACTTCCATAGGGAGCTACGAAAGAAGTCTGTTTCTCGATAAATTTTCGAATACGCTGTGCCAGAAAAACGCCACAGGTATGAATCCCGATGATACCAAGATTATCAGGAGTATGATTTTTTTCGAGCACCTGCAGACTAATCCGATTCACGGCCAAACTGATCTCATCACTATCTAAAAGTGTACTGGATGTCATGGTTACTCCTCGATTCTATCCCAGAAGAAGTCAATCCCTCTGTCATCCACCCTGTTTATCGCTTCGGGAAAGGCTTCGCATTCAGCGGCAAAAACTTTATCCGCTATAACAGCAATGGTGTCATCATAATCAAGGCTTACACTTTGCTGATAAATAATAGGCCCTTCATCATATACTTCATTGGCAAAATGTACGGTACACCCACTCACCATACAACCCCGTTTCTTGACTGCCCGATGGACGATGGATCCATAAAACCCATCGCCACAAAATGCGGGCACCAAAGAAGGATGAATGTTGATAACCGCACGACTAAGAGCAGATGGCGGATGGTAGAGTTTCAAAAACCCTGCAAGAACTATAATATCAACATCATAGTCTTGTATAATGGTATTGATCGATTCATTATCTTTTGCATGAAACGCCGGATACCCATATTTTTCAGCTTTTGTTAACCCCAGTGCATCGGCAACATTTGAGATCACTACCTGCACCTGCGCATTCAGAGTTTTGTTTACAATACGCTCATGGAAATTATCCAGTGTTCGTCCACTGCCGGAAAGCAGAACCGCCATTTTTAACATATCAATGCTCCATCTTACTTGAAGTATTCGTTGCTATCTACATCGACATTATCCAGCCATTTTGAAATGGTGGTATCGTAACTGGAAGTAAGAGCAAAAACCTTTGCAGCTAATCTGAAACGAGTCTTCAGGGTAGTATTTCCTGTTTCCTTCATTTCTTTTAACACCTGAGGATAATCAGCAGGGTCGACAATAACAGTTACATCATGAAAATTTTTCGCAGAGGCACGAAGCATTGTAGGGCCGCCGATATCAATATTTTCAATGGCATCACCAAGACTACAGTTTGGATCAGCAATGGTTTTCTCAAAGGCATAGAGATTTACCGCAATCAGATCGATGTTTTTCAAGCCATATTCGGCGCATTGCTTTTGGTGATCAGCATTTGCACGCTGATTGAGTATTCCACCATGTACTTTGGGGTGCAAGGTTTTTACACGTCCATCAAGCATTTCAGGAAAGCCAGTGAATTCAGAAACATCCATTACTTCAATTCCGCCTTCACGCATTTTGGCTGCAGTTCCACCAGTAGAGAGAATTTCCACGCCTAATGCCACAAGTTCTTTGGCAAAGCCTTCGATTCCGGATTTATCTGTAAGACTGATTAATGCTCTTTCTATTTTAGCCATTGTA
>JAOZLI010000168.1:0-1121 GCA_029934915.1 Desulfocapsa sp.
ATTTTACTTAATCCCGGATGCTGTAATCTGGGGAGGATGAAAATATGTTAGACGGATTAAATAGGTTTGGACTTCCGGTCAAATATGGTGTTATTGGCCTTCTTGGATGTCCTGTCGGTATGTTTTTAGCAAGTATGCTTGGAATAACAAGCGGTGGCACCAGTTATCTGATGGCTGCAATTGCTGGTGGTATTGGCGGCGCTGTCGGTGGATGGCTTCGGCAGCGTAAGGGGATGCAATCCTGATGGGCTGATATAATCAAAATATTATCCCCAGAATATGTTTTTTGTTGGGGAACTTATCGAGACTTGCGATCTGTCCGGTTGTAAGATCATAAACACGCAGATAATTGTCATCCATTAAAATGATATATGTCATCTGTTCACCGGTTCCTGGAATGTTCCCCCAGGGTTCAATGTTTCTGGTGACAAGAAGTCCTATCAGGGCTGAGCTCTTGATATCAAAATGTTTGGCAATGGTAATGTTGGCAATACTGCTTAGGAACATTGCATAACTTTGTTTATATCCCACGGGTAATTGGACGGTGGTTTTAAAATCAGGAACCTGTCGTTCGATAAATGTATCACACCATTTTTTTAACTGTAGAAACCATTCTTCTGTAATGTAAATGTAGTGTTGATCGTTTATTATAATTTCTTCCAACTCCGGCAGCTGCTTTTGTAAACGCAATTTCAGGAAACTGGCAGGCATTATTTTGGGTGCTGTTCCTTTGGCTACAATTTGCGGTTTTGGGGGTTGTGCTATGCGTAGCTGTTCATATGATGGGCCACAGCTGCAAAGTAAAAGACAAAATAGAACAGCCGTTATGCGACACAGGATGGAACCCCGCTGCGAGTAAGATTTCAAAATAGATACACCTCCTCAATAAATTCCCTGTTGGGATAATCCTGAAGTAGCGCAATGTGCCCATTCTGGGGTTCTATCACATAAACACCATCAGATGTAACGGCAAATATAAGGGCGTGGACAGCATCCGGGATATCAGCCCAGGCGTACCTGGCATTAACTCGTATCCAGCCAATTGCCAGTCTGGTGTTAGAATATCCCGCTCGCCAGAGGCGAATGGAGGCGAAAGAATTCAATAAGATGGAGTAGTTTTC
>JAOZLI010000168.1:1221-2811 GCA_029934915.1 Desulfocapsa sp.
CCTATATCCCGTGTAATTCCGTTTTTGGATGAAATTCGTCGGGCGAATATATTGTTATGACCATAAACATCCACAGATCTTTTCATTTTAAGAACGGCCGGCAATCCTCCCGTATGATCGTAATGACCGTGGCTGATCATAATTGCATCGATGGTTCGGAGGTCTATATTCAGAGCCAGTGCATTTTGTATAATAGAAAAGCCCTGGCCGGTATCGAAGAGATAGTTCCCGTTGTCAGTTTCTAAAAAACAGGAAAAACCGTGTTCGCCAATAATATCAGAGGGATGATGTCCGACGGAGTTTTCACATAAAATTGTCAGGCGTGTTTTCATTGTTATTGCTGCCGATAGCTCTTTCCAAGTGATTTTGGCGCACGGGACATAAATAGAATACCAAGCCATTTGTGCAAGCCGCTTTCAGCCTCGCCATGCTTGCGGGTTTTTCTGGTGGAATAGTGCATAAAGATGAGGGTGAAAATCATAAGCGGGAAGGGTGCAGTTTGAAAGACTTGCGAAGGAATGGAGGGAAACAGGCCTTGCAATCCGATTCCACAGACTTGTAAAAAGGCGAATAACATCGCTCCCATGACCACGCGCATGGGCTGCCAGCTGCCAAATATCACAAGTGCCAGTGCTATCCAGCCAACACCCTCAGCGCCCTGTGGCCTGCCCCAGCCGGGTTTTAGAGAAAGTGAATAAGCAGCACCCCCAATTCCCACCAGAAAAGAACCGGCAAGAACTGATAGCATCTGAATTCTATTTGGATTTAAACCTCTTGCAAATGCTGCAGCCGGGTTTTCACCCACAGAACGCAGTTGCAGGCCGGTTCGTGAAGATTTAAAGAACCAGATAAGAAAAGCAAGAAGCGCAAAGGCGATGTGAACGGTGAGTGGTTGTGTCAAAATTTTCTGAAGACTCTGAGGAAGCGCGTCGTAAAATGGAAGTTTACTGGCAAGCAGGGTTGGCCCCTGCACACGGCTGTAGGGGTTTCCCAGAAAATAGGCAAGATCCCTGCACAGTAATGACAGGGCAAAGCCAACTGCCACTTGCGAGAGATGCAAGTAAATGGAAAAATAGCCAACGATGAGTCCGGTGGTCATTCCTGCGAGTCCTCCTGCAAGGAAACCAGCAGTCAGCGATCCCGTTTCTTTAGCCACAACAAATGCGATCATGGCTGAAAAGAGCACAACACCATCTAAGGAGAGGTTAATAACACCGCTTTTTTCGGTGATCATCTCTCCCAGGGCAATAATAATAAGTGGTGCACTGGCAGCGAGCACCGAGGCAATAAGGACAGAAAGAGGAATATCGCCCATCATGATCGATTCCTCCTTGTTCGCAGGCCTAGAATTAAAAGGGCGCTTAAGACACAACAGCCCTGGATGACCCCGGACAGTGTGGAGTCAACCTGAAGAACAATAGGAAGTTGAATGGCCCCTACATTCAGCCCAGCAAAGAAAAGTGCCAGAAAAGGAACAAACTGGATGCGATAACTCGCGAGCATCACCAGAAGGAGCGCAAGATACCCATAGCCACTGGAGATGCTAGGGATAAGGCGATGGTATACTGCGGTTATCTGTAAAAAACCGGC
>JAOZLI010000168.1:2911-6002 GCA_029934915.1 Desulfocapsa sp.
CCGAAAATCAGCCAGAGAATAAAACCCTGTGCTACGAAATTAAGACCTAAGCCCCCAAAGATCTCGTGTACTCCACCCCTGGTTTTCAGCACTCCTGCCAAGAGTCCCCAGCTTCCTCCTGCTATCATTGCAGCGATACAAGAAAGAGTGAGAATAAGGATTGGATTTTCAAGTCCAGGGAGTCGTAGAACTGCCATACCTCCAATGGCTCCCATAATAACCTGGCCTTCAATACCTATGTTCCAGAGATTGGCTCGGAAGGTAAATAGCAGTCCACAGGAGCAGATAACCAGGGGAACCCATACCGACAAAACCTGACTGAATTTCATGGTGGATGCAAACGAACCAAGCCAGATATTTTGAAATGCAGCAAACACAGGCGCTCCCGCGATGGAAAGAACTAGAGCGGTGAAGCCTACTACTAGTGTGGCTGCTTTTAATATGTCGAGGATTGTCTGTTTCATTCCTTACCTGTACTCACTCCAGTCATCGCAGCTGCAACCTGTCCGTGGTTTGTTTTTGCCGTGGCACTGTCGAGCACAATTTCCCCGTCATAAAAAACCAGAATACGATCACTGTAATGTAATATTTCATCTAATTCAGGAGATGAAAACACTATACACGTCTCAGAGCTGAGGGTTTTGGTTAGATACTCCCAGACCCATTGGCCTGACTGGATATCAAGGCCACGTGTGGGGTTTTCGAGTAGGATTACATCAGATTCAGGGTCGAGCAGTGCCAGAAGCAAACGTTGCTGGTTTCCACCTGAGAGATCATCGGCAGTGCTGTCTGGTTTTCCTTTGATGGAAAAGGCGTTGATACCCTTTTCTGCACGTTTTTTGTTATGCTTTGATTTTTGCCAGAAGGAGTTCCCGGCATCACGCAGACTAAAATGATCGCTCAGGCTAATATCGGTAAACAATGCTTCTTCCAGGCGGTCGGCAGGTAAAAAAACTGACTTGCCAGCTATTTCTATCTTTCCTTGCTTAGGAAAACACAGGCCAGCTGCCAGTCGTAGGAAGGTTGCCTGTCCTGCACCATCAAGCCCGGCAAGACCTATTATTTCTCCTTCTCCGGCTATGAAGCTTTCGAGAGTCAGTCCCTGACGTTCGCCGCCTGTTTCGATTGAATGCATGGTTATGGCAGCCGGACCTGTTTTTCTGGCATCTGCTTTTTTCTGTTGTTCTGGAACGTTCCCAAACATGGCCTGTAGAAGTTCAGGGAAATGAAAAGGAGCTTTAGTATGATGGGTGACTTTGCCGTGCCGTAAAACGGTTACTTCATCGCACAGGCTTGCAACTTCTTCTAGTTTGTGTGAGACGAGCAGGATGGTCATGCCTTCAGAAGCGAGCTTTTTCAGAGCTGGAAAGAGAAGCTTTTTTTGCGCAGGTGAAATTCCTGTGGTTGGCTCATCTAGAATTAATACCTTGGTTTGACAGTGAATTAAGCGTAACAGCTCAATTTGTTGTCTCTCGCCTACGGTTAGCAGTTCTACCAGTCTATGTGGGGCAAGCTGAAAACCAAAGGCGGTGGAAAGATGCTGCAAAGATTCTTTGAATCTAACCTTTGCAAGAGCCGGACAACCAAGAGAAAAGTTTTCAAGAACGGTGAGGGGCGGGAAATCCATGGGCTCTTGATAGAGCATGCCGATTCCTATTTTTGCGGCATCACCGGGAGTCTTGAGATTGACATCGTTTCCATCAATACAAATATCCCCACCGGATTTCGTCTGATATCCGGTGAGAATTTTCATCAATGTCGACTTGCCGGCACCATTCTCGCCTATCAGGCCGTGAATGGTGCCTTTTTGGGCTGTAAGACTGACATCTGTCAGCGCTTGAACAGTACCAAAACGTTTGGAGATATTGTTGAATTCTACCTCCATGTTTCCTACTTGGACGCGCCTTCCATGCCTTCAAGAAGTTGTGGGAGATTCCAGATTTGCTCATCCGTGGCTTTTTCGCCAGCCTTTAAGAAAACACTTTTATCCTGAAAATTGAGAGGACCTGCAAAAAGCGTAATGGATCCATCGCCAAGTCCGGAAACAAAAGTGGCAAGGGCTTTTGCAGCATCAGCCGAAAGAGCTTTACCATTCAGGAATCCAATGGAAGATGTCATATTGTTATTCATATCTTTCCATTCAGGCCCTAGCCAGAGCCATTCTTTTTTCCATTTCTGGTCAATAGCTGCTTGAATATAATGAGTATATCCAGGGATCCAGTTAAAATAGGGAACTCCCAGGCAGGCAGCAGGGGCTGTGTCACAGGCACCCTGGAAGTCGTAGGGAATGGCCGTAATATCAGCACCTTCTTTTTTCTTTTGATCAGCAACAATAAGTGCTTCGGTGGTATCAATTCCTGAAATTACTACATCTGCTCCGGAATCAAAAAAGTTTTTCGCAACCTGGGTGGGGTCGGAGGTGACACCGGGAATGTTGAACCAAAATCCAATCCAGGAGACCTTAAAAGTTAATTTTGCAGGATCTTTTTTCAATACTTCTGTCCATGCATAACGGGCACCAAGAAAGCAGGATGCCGCCAGACGTTTGGTCTCATCATTAATCAGAGGTCCCAGGTATCCAATTTTTCCGGTTTTGGAACTCATGGCAGCAGCGAAACCAGCCATCATCTGTGCATATTCCATTCTGCCCATAAGGTTCGAGAGATTGGCAGGAGATTCAGCTTTTTTTGCATCATCACCTGAAATATGAATAAATTTGATTTCAGGATGAAGCATGGCCGCTTCTCTTATTCCATCCGTCATATCGTCGGAGTTACCGATAATCAGTTTGGCACCTTTGGAAACAAGATCATCAACTAGAAAAGGGACGGTAACACCGGGTCTGTCTGCAGGGTTTACCTTGTCGATATATATCATTTTGGTGCCGGCAATCTGCTTTTCGATCTCTTTTCCGGCTTCAAAGTGTGCCTGACTCCACCCATGATCGTTAGCCGGGCCCACCATCAACAGGCCGAAGGTAAAGGCTGCGTCAGCGGCTCTGCTTTGGGTCGGGCTGAGTACAAAACTCATGATGGCAAGTACTGTGACGGCCATCCCGATAATCGATTTTTGCATTGTTGTTCTCCTTGTT
>JAOZLI010000447.1:0-773 GCA_029934915.1 Desulfocapsa sp.
TAAGTATTTTTCTTGCCAGTTCAATTGTTCAGGATGGCCACGGAATGCTGCCTCTGCTTGCAGAATCACGCCGAGATTTCTTCAAGGTAAAAGGAATTAATCTGATGGTGGGCCTGCTGGTCGGAGCTCTTGGCATTCTGGTCGGCTGGTAAATGGGGGCTGCAGAAGCCATTGACAATCAAGGTCAGCCAACCTACCTTAACGTGTATATGATAAATACAATTTGGAGTCCATTATGCAAAAACAACTACTTGAGACAAAACTGAATAAAGCACTTATGGATGAATACCATGCCCGTGATACCTACCGAAAAATCATAGAAACCTTTGGAGAAATTCGGCCATTTTCCAACATTGTGCTGGCGGAACAGAGACATATCAATTTGCTCCTACCCCTTTATGAAAAATATTCCATTGCGGTACCGCCAGAACCAGACACAACTGGAATGACTGTGCCAGACACTGTTGCGGAAGCATGCAAAATTGCTGTCCAGGCAGAGGAAGAAAATATCAGCCTCTATGATGAGTTGCTTGCAGGCACGGACGAACATGATGTTCTTGTTGTCTTCCAACGATTACAAGCCGCCTCCAGAGATAACCATTTACCAGCCTTTCAACGCTGTCTAGAACAAGGGACACTGACTCAGGGAAATCGTGATAAAAACGGCAGGGGACAGGGAAGACACAGAGGCGGCCGTGGGTGTCGCTTTGTTTAGCTGGAACCCTTTACGAAATATGGATCAAGGCTAAGCAGTGACTGTCCCCAAATACTCA
>JAOZLI010000447.1:783-1721 GCA_029934915.1 Desulfocapsa sp.
TTCCAAGTTTATGCAGATTTTCTTTGCAGCATTCCTTACCCACAAAGAGAAGACCAAAAAATACCTATTTATGGGAATCTATTTACGAGTTGGGGCCTTGCTCCTTCTCGGATATCTCCTTTCCTTTGCCGGGGATATGGAGGGGAAATATGTCATCGCGTTTATTCTCTTTCTTATGACTCTGTTTTCTTTTGCAGGGGCATTTGCAGGGATTGCCTACAATGACATATTGGGTAAATCCATAGCCGTTGATTCAAGAAAAAGATTCTTTATTCTAAAGCAGATTCTTGGCAGCACGGCTGTACTGATTTCAGCCCTGGTGGCTCGTAAAATCCTTACTGTCTATTCATACCCCGTTAATTATTCTATTTTATTTATTCTGGCGGGACTCTTTCTGTTTGTTGGTTCCGGTGGTTTCTGGGTCATCAAAGAGAAGGTTTCTACGGTAACCGAGTCACTCAGTCTGAAAAAGAAATTTGCCCTGTTCGGCCAGGCTCTTGTAAAAGACCAGGTTTTGCGTAATTATCTCTATGCTGTGAATACCACCAGCCTTGGAATTGCTGTCATCCCCTTTTTGATCGCCCTGGCAAAAAAGAATTTTGGTCTGACAGGCATAACTGTAGGTAATTACCTATTGCTGCAGGTTGCAGGAGTAATCATGGCAACCATTCTATTTAAATTTATGGCAAAAGGGCAGGGATACAGAGGGATTCTAACGATTCACATCCTCTCGGGAGCCCTGCTCCCCATAGCAGCTCTCTTGCTGCAGAACAATCCGAATCTGTTTATGCTGCTTTTTCCCCTATCGGGACTCGTCCTTGCTTCTAAGGAAATTGCAGTGCCGGGAATTCTTCTTGAGATTTCTAATGACAATAACCGAGCCATCTATACCGGCATCAGCGGTGCCGGAAGTGTGGCAACCATTATTTTTCCAATTG
>JAOZLI010000169.1 GCA_029934915.1 Desulfocapsa sp.
ATCGAGTTAAACAGGTGAGATTAACAAAGGAGTTACTTAGATAACGTTTCCATATACGCTTCCCATTCCAGGGGAAGCATGCTTTTTTTCCTGGTGTTGCAGGATTTACAGCAGGGAACGATATTATCTTTTGTGGAACGTCCGCCTCGAGCCAGGGGCAGCAGATGATCCATGGTGAGATCTTTAAATTTCACCTGTTTTTCGCAAAAATGACATTTACCGGATGCAGTTTTCTGTTGCCACCAGCGGGTTTTTCGTAAATCTCTTGCTTTGGCCCGTTCTCTTCGTATGTCCGCATCATCCGGTGCGTCAAAGTCAAAAAATTCCCTGCTCATGGGACCAGTTCCCCAAGGAGTATCTTTCTCGATGCTCCCACCAGATATAAGGATCCGGCAATCAGTATAAGGTCATTCACGTTTGCTGCGTTTTCGGCTCCTGCGATCGCTGCTTCAACCGTTGGAAAAAGACTGCACTTCTCTTTATAAGCCGCAGGTACATTTTCGAGTAACAGTTCTGGGTCAGCAGAGCGTTCCCCGTCAGGTCGGGTGAGTATAATACTATGGGCAAGTTCTGCCACCATGGCAAGAGTTGTCTGTAGATCTTTGTCCGCCATGGCCCCCCAGATTACAAGTAATTTATCATAATTACATTCTGTCTGCAGAGTTCGAATCAGGCTTTCAACACCGGCAGGATTATGGGCACCATCGAGCAGATAGTTCACTTCTTTTTCATTCCGCTTCAAACTGAAGGATTCCAGGCGACCGGGCCAATGCACCTCTGCCAGCCCCTTACGGATCTGCTCTTCTGTTATCTGAAAACCCTGTGCAATAAGAAGATTCAGGGTTGCTAGAACGAGGGAGGCATTTTCAATTTGATAATCACCCTTCATGGAACAACGAAGAGAAGCATAGGAAATATCGGAAAAACTTTCCTTTGCCAGCCATTGCCATTCGCCATTTTCCAAGCGGGTGGAATGGAAATCCCTGTTGTAGAGATAGAGCCTTGTCTCGTTTTTCTCACAAGCATTCTTAACCTCATCCAGCCCGGCACCATCCTGCACAGCTGACACAACAGGAACGGCAGGTTTTATAATTCCCGCCTTTTCTTTGGCAACTGCGGATATGGTATTTCCGAGGTAAGCTTCATGATCCATGGATATATTGGTGATAACAGAAACCAGAGGTGTCACGATATTGGTGGCATCCAACCTGCCGCCAAGGCCTGTTTCCAGAATCACCAGATCCAGATTTTCTTCGGCAAACCAGAGAAAAGCAATGGCTGTGGTGAATTCGAAGTAGGTGATTTTTTCTTCACCAAGTACATTGCGAATATCAGTGGCCAGCCTTGCGAAGGTTTCTTCGCTGATAAAGGTATTGCCAATACGAAAGCGTTCCCGAACCGAGCTCAAATGGGGAGAAGTGTATAATCCAACACGGTATCCTGCACGGGAGAGCAGTGTCAAAAGAGTGACACTCACCGATCCCTTGCCATTTGTTCCTGCAATATGAACGATTTTCAAATCCCGTTCAGGGTTATTCACCCGTGCCATAAACTGACGCATGGCATCGAGGCCCAGCTTGATTTTATGAAACTGAAGACTATCGAGATAATCCCAGGCTTGTTGGTAATTCATTTTGTAATATAATGAGAATGTAGGAGCTAGCCCCTGCTAGCGATTATTCATTGAGGGCTACGCCCTAGTACCAATCGCTCGCAGGGGCGAGCTCCTACATCAAATATAGCTTAGCTGAATTTTGATGGTAATCATGTTCTTCAAACACAATGAGTAAACGTTGGTAATTGTCAACGTTTACCAGTGCACAATATTAGCCCATTTCGACCTGCGTAGCATATGCAGTTATATGTGAGCAGGCCGAAATGGGCTAAGATTGTGTGCTGGTGAACGTTGACCTAATCTAGAAGGGTTAGTTTTGCGTAATCAAGGTGCAACGTTTTAATTCCATGTCGATGAAATGCCACATCCACAGAGCGGCCTTCCATATCCTTACTTACCACGCCTTCTCCAAAAAATGGGTGACGCACACGAACACCAACTCGTAAGTTTGCCAGAGGAGCACCCTTCTTCTTTTTCTTTTTAGGAGGCAGATCCGTAGGACTCGAATAACTCTTTGTCTGAAAAAGCAGATCTGACCCGTAACTATCCTCTTTTTCAAGCCGCTCGAAGAGACCAGTGCGCAATTCCGATAAAAACGGGGACATTCCCACCGTGTGAAACTGCCTGTCAGGAGTCATCAACCGCCTCGGATAACTGAAATACAAAAACTTTCGGGCTCTTGTAGCTGCAACATACAGAAGACGTCGTTCTTCCTCCCACTGTTCGCCAAATTGAGCCTTACTGTGAGGGAATCTTCCATCTGCAAGCCCTATAATAAAGACAGCGTCCCACTCAAGCCCCTTAGAGGAATGGATAGTGGAGAGAATCATTTTCTCCTGTTCATCGTCATCCACTCCCATGTTTGTTGTGTCGGGAGGATCAAGGGTTGTCTCATCCACAAAAGCCTGAAGCGTTTCATAATCCGTTATAATTGCTTTGAGCTGATCAAGATCCCGTTGCCGCTTGGGATAATCGTCATGGTATATTTTTTCAAACAGAGGTTGATAATAGAGCAGAACCATTTCATAGAGTGCACCCGGCGCAGTTTCCTTCGCCATATCCTGCAGGAGAAGGATAAGCTTAGCCATCCCCTCCTTCCAGGCCTTTCCGCAGGGATAATTAGATAATGCCTTGATGGGGTCACCAAGCTCTACGACTTTATCCACAATTTTCCTGGCGGTCTTAGGACCAACTTTATCAAGGTGCAGCAGGATACGATTCCAGGAAAGGGTATCATGGGGGTTTACCTGTAAACGCAAAAATGCGATCACATCCTTCATATGGGCAGTTTCTGTTAACTTCAAGCCACCACGCTTCTCGAATTTGACAGCACTGCTGTTGAGTTCAAGCTCAAGTTTATAGGAATGAAAACCTGATCTGAACAGCACAGCGATATTTCGTATATCCGTTCCATTTTTGCATAAATCTGCTATTTTTTCGGCTACAAAAACAGCCTCTTCCCGCTCATCCCTTGCAACAAAAAGACGAGGTTTAATATCCCCTTCTATCTTCGTAAACAGGGTTTTGGTATATTTTTCCTCGGCGTTCCTGATGATATCATTAGTAAGCTCAAGAATTGGCTGGCTGGAGCGATAATTTTCCTCAAGCTTAATCATCTGGCATTCAGGAAAGACTTTAGGAAAACGCATGATATTGTAGAAATCAGCCCCCCGAAAGGAGTAGATGGACTGGGAATCATCGCCAACCACCATTACATTATCATGTCCATGGGCCATCAGACGTACGATATCGGCCTGGATAAGATTGGTATCCTGATATTCATCCACCATTATATGTGAATATCTGGCTGCGATTTCTGCCTGTGCTTCAGGCACCTCTGCGAGGATTCGCTTCCAGTTTACCAGCAGATCGTCATAATCCATCAATCCATTATTAAATTTGAACTCTTTATAGTGTTTTTCAAGGTTGACGATATCGTCGAGATGTTCAGTAAGATGTGCATACTGTTCATAAACAAGATCATCGAGAGCAATGGATTTGTTCACGGAACCGGACAGAATATTGATCAAAACCCGTTTAGATGGAAACTGTCTGTCCCGCCCGGTAAGCCCAAGCGAGCCTTTGAGAAGATTGATAATGCCTTCCGCATCTCCACGATCAATGATGGTAAAAGAAGAGCCAAAGCCAAGATGATGTCCATGACGGCGTAAAAGCATATTTGCAATCCCGTGGAAGGTTCCACCAACCACACGTTTGCAGGTCTCATTTAATAACTGCCCGGCCCTCCACAGCATTTCCTGAGAAGCCTTTCTGGTGAAGGTGAGCAATAAGATTTTTTCAGGGAGAACGCCACTCTCCAGAAGATATGCGACCCGGTACACCAGGGTTCGTGTTTTCCCGCTACCCGCACCGGCAATAACAAGAAGCGGTCCCTCGGTACTGATCACGGCCTGACGCTGCGAAGGGTTTAATTCGTCCAGATTGACAGAGTTCTGACGACACTCGGGAACTATTTGAAAGGGGTCATTTTCCATGGGCCACACCTTAGCATAGTGCTTGATTACACGCAACGTCGGTTGACAGGGACGTCAGGAGGCTTATAGTAGCAACACAAAAAATGGAACATCGGTAAGGAACGGGAAACAAATAAATTGAACAAAAATTAATAGGGATTTTTTTCGTATTCAAGGCGTGAGGCGGGAGCATAACGAGTTATGTGACCAACGAACAACGCAGAAGACGAAGAAAAGAACATTCATTTGTTCAAATTATTTATTGTACGTTCCTTAACACCGAAAAACTCAAATCTTCAACAATCGAATACTATGATGAATACCAGCACAATCGACGCACTTTTCACCGCAGAAGCATTAGCACAACTCTTTCCCAAGGAACGCAGCAACGAATTTTTTGATGCACTCTTTGGTGATGCCAGTGAAGGCTCCTATGATATCGAACTTGCCTATGGTGGAGTAAACGGCAACAGCCTTATCATGGAACTCAAACTCCACGAACGCCCCGGCTGCTGTCTCGCCTGCAACCTGACACAAGGATTGCCACAGGTTTTCAGCAGACATCCAATTATTAATGTAAAGGGTGTAGTTGAAGATGTGGATAAACTTCTTGGAGATGAGGCCAGCTGTAAAGAATGGTCACTGGGTTATACGGAACAGCGCCAGAAGGAACTGCATGTGATTCCTATAAATATTAGTCTTTCCTGATTGTAATTCATAGTGTTCGGTTTGTGCTTTTTACCGCGAGCCGAACACTTTATGCGTAATTAACTCTGGATCGGCCTTCTGATTTAGCAGAATAAAGAATATCATCCACTCGCTCCATCCATTCGTCAAGGCTTTCTTCTTTTTTCCATTCAGTCATACCGATGGAGACACCAAGCTTCGTATTCTCATCAGCCCAGATATCCATTTCCTGTACTGCAGTGCAAAGACGTTCAGTTAATATTCTGCCGTTGGCAAGATTTGTATCGTCCATTACCAGCAAGAACTCATCACCCCCAATTCGTACCAGCATATCTGTTGAACGAATGGCCTGACTAAATGCTTTGGCAACCTGTCTGAGCACAGCATCACCCCTTTGGTGACCGAGATTATCATTAATTTGTTTGAAATAATCAAGGTCTAGTGAGGCCATTGTCAAGGAGCGCTGATACCGCCTGGCACCCTGCATAATATCATGAATGCGCTCTTCAAAAACACGTCTGTTGGCAAGGCCTGTGAGGGTATCTTTTCGTGCACTCTCAAACAACTCTTCATACTCAATCCCTCGACGAAGGGACTCGGCAAGAATCAACAGTGACTCATTAATCAAATCTATCTCATTTTCAATAAGAGCCGTCTCATCTTTCAGGATGATCAGAATACCTGCATCTTCTGCAGTTTCGATTAGCCATTTATGTGCATAATGACCATCAGCACTTACATACCCCTTAGCCTGCTGCTCAGTACTGTTTAATAATTCTTCTGCAAATGCGATGATTGAACGACGTTTAGGACCGTGCCCGGAACAGTAGAGATGTTTTTTAGCACGTACCTGATTCTTATAGCCCACTAATTCGTGCTCAACGTGGGGCATCAACCAGACGGAGTATGCCTCTATCATGGTAGAGATATCCAGGACTCCCGCCATTCGACCATGCAGTTTATTCATAAGATCAAGGCGTTCACTTTGACGTCTAAAATGGTCAAGTTCAACCATGACCTGATCTATTACATCGACTTGATGGTCATCTAAAGAATTATGTAAGAGTGTCTGTGTCATACTCATATTGTTCCCTTTGCTTTTTTTCTCTTGGTTATTACTCGTATCGGATTAAGACGGACAATCCTTTAGTAATTTCCTTTGTTTTTTTTAATTAGCAATCATTGTGCCATGCACT
>JAOZLI010000448.1 GCA_029934915.1 Desulfocapsa sp.
AATTGAATGTTTTTTTAGGGCCATGCTGTCAAATTGATTAGATTGATTTTATTGATAGCCCTTTTTCAAAAGTCGGACAGACACCGCCTTTTTTTAATATCGAAAAGAAATCCGATTTTTTAAAAAATCGGATTTCTCAAAACACTCGGATTTCTCAATGAGAACGGTGTGAACTTGAGTGCGTTGCAACGATTTTTTTTAATCAGATAGCGGCCAAAAATAAGCGATGGGTGGAGGAGTTGGACTACAAAGGTAACGATCACGACTCGTGCAAGGCAACCATGAACGAAAGTTTCCAGACGAGTACCAACTCGTGCAAGGCAACCTGGAACTAATGATCCAGGGCGTTTCTGGATGGACACTAGGTAGGCTGGCTGCGACGCTACAGCAAAGCAAAGACAAGACCCACTTTCAAACGACTCGTGCTGGAAAGAAGTAGTGATTTCTCCGACAAAACCCGATCCGTTTCAAAAACAGATCCGGTTGATACCACTATCTGTTTAGCACTACCCACGACTGGTATACTGTTAGCCGTCCTAAAGAGCGCCAACTTAATCACTTGGTAGACTTTTCAAAAATCACCTCACCCTCCTCATTCTTCAATACCGACAGTTCAAACCGAATGGGATTACCTGGAACCACATTCAACTCGGCCTCACGGAATCCATTATTCAACTTGAGTTTTGGAATCCGAAGGACACTCCCATCAAAACTAGGCCACTCAAACTCACAAGAAGAATTTGAGGCTTTCCAAGTGAGGTTCACCGTATTACTAACGACCGAACTATTTAAGGCATGTTTCAAATAAAAATTCCAAGAAGTACTACACCCTTTGAACGGCCCAAAAGAGGATGCCGATTGCGGTGGGTTTTCAACGCCGTTTATAACAGGTATCCATTCGCCACCAATTGCACCACTCACGTTGAGTGTCACCGCTTCCCCACAGCTCAACCTCTCTTTTTGAGGGATGAGCGACAGAACCGGTGTGGGACAGGAACTTTCAACAATCTGACACGGTTTAAACGTATAACCAGGCGGCATTTTTTCAGATTGTTCTTGTGCATAGGAATTACAGAACTTGAGTACAAAATTTTCTAAATCCGAAAGCACTGGATATTTAAGCGCATCTTCCGGATCGCTCCATACCCAATGCCAATAACCAATGGTTTTACCATTATATTCCCAAGTATCAGAAACTTCAGCAATGGCAACACACGCATTAGTGTATTTTCGAATCACTTTACAACCGCTTACGCCACATTTTTTCAGAGCCTGTTGATTAGCCTCTTCCTGTGAAGCATGGTTATTAGAATAACCCCATCCGCAAATGTCAGGAGACGGCGGTGGCGTATAATCTCCTTCTTCCACCTCATCACAAAAATCTGCAAAAGCACCATATTTAGCACCCGATTGCTCAGTGCTTAACTGAACAGGTGCCTCATCAGCTTGGAGTGGAACACTTAGCCCAAGCGTGGCTAAACTGGTTATGAGTGGCAGGTAAAACCACGCCCGTCTTGGTGTGTGACATAATGGATTTTGTTTCATCCGTTTGTTCTCCTTTCATAGTTGTGTACCAGACAAAAGTGTCTAACTTATTTATTTTTGAGGAGATGGGTTGACGATGCTCTCAATAAAAACAATCCGTTAAAAAATGGCTAAATTTTCTGGTCAGATTACTTAGCCAAGATATACAAGCCTGGTAGGTGGGC
>JAOZLI010000449.1 GCA_029934915.1 Desulfocapsa sp.
TCAAAGTTCTAGCAGAGAATATAATCCACATTTTTTATTTCTTTGTCTAAAGGGCGACTGATTCAATCGGACGCCCTTTTTGATATTTACATTGTATACCTGCATCCTTCGGACTTAGAGCTCATTCAAAAATAACATAACATTTTCATATGATCGAAAAAGAAATCCTTGCCCAGTTACAACAAAATCACACGGTTGCCCTGGTAACTATCATTGATAAAAGTGGATCTGCCCCACGCCTTCCCGGTTCTAAAATGTTTGTGGAAGAGGACGGTACACTGCACGGCACCATTGGTGGGGGAAGGATGGAATTTACAGCCCATGAAGCGGCCACTAAAGTCGCAAATGGCGCGGTACCAGTGCTTACTGAATTTGACATGCGGGGAAGTAGCTCTGAAGGGGATTCTGATATGGTTTGCGGAGGTGTCCAGCATGTGCTTATCGAACGGCTCACTCCTGAAATGATTCCCATGTTCGAACAGGCTCTGGACTGTTTTGTTGATGGTGCAAAAGGCGTCTGGATGATAGACATTTCCAACCGGAAATGTCCTCTACGCTCTTTTATTGATATGCGAAAAGGCAATCCTCCGGCAGGAGACATTGATTTTAAAGCCATCATGCGCCAGAGAATCACACAGCTGATCAATATTGCGGAAAAATCTATTGTTATTGATCCACTTCCAAAATCCGGTACAGTTGTCCTGATTGGCGGAGGACATGTTTCCAAAGAAGTTGCACAACTCGCCTCTTACGTGGATTTTGAAGTGGTGGTTTGTGATGATCGTCAGGAATTTTCCAATAAAGATCGATTCCCCATGGCGCGATCCACCCATGTCATTAAAGACTTTAAAAACCTGTTTCAAACCATTGGCCAGGGAGAAGATTATTATCTGCTCATAATCACCCGTGGACATCGCTATGATCAGGAAGCGCTTGACCAGGCTTTACAGACACCTGCCAGATATATAGGCATGATTGGCAGCAGAAGTAAACGGAACATCACCTATTCAAACCTGCGTGAGCAGGGCTTTACCGATGCTGATTTTGCCCGCGTTCACTGCCCGGTTGGTCTTTCAATTGGATCGGAAACACCAAAGGAAATCGCAGTCAGTATAATAGCTGAATTGATCGCTGCCCGCTCAGGAGCGTTATAGCCGCATGGCCACAATTTTCAACACCCTGATCAGAGCAAGCGACAAAGTGATTTCCATTGTCGGTGGCGGTGGCAAGACATCGCTTATGTTTCTACTGGCCCATGCATTTCAAGAAAAAGGGATAAAGGTTGTCACAACCACAACGACTCATATTCTTAAGCCTACATCTCTGCAAACCAGCGGGGTAGTTTTCTTGAATCGCGATGGTTTTCAGGATAAACTGCAGGAGTACCTTGAACAGTACGGGCATGCAACAGTAGCCCATCATCTGTTATCGTCAGGAAAAAAACTGAAGGGGCTGACCTGTGCCCAAGTGGAACAAATTATTGATCAGTCCTCTGCAGAACGGATACTTATAGAGGCTGATGGTGCCAGACAATTATCCTTCAAAGCTCCTGGTGACAACGAACCTGTTGTGCCGCAAATAACAGACGTTTTTATCAGCGTGCTTGGCCTTGATATCATTGGTAAACCCTTGGACGATGCAAATGTTTTCCGTGCCGCACTGGTGTCAGCAAGAACGGGTTTGCGAATGGGAGCTGAAATCACACCTC
>JAOZLI010000170.1 GCA_029934915.1 Desulfocapsa sp.
CCTTTGACCATGGCATGTTTGATTCGTTCCTTGGGGAGACCACTGGCTTCGGCCAGGAGTTGAAAGGCTTTTGCAGGAGCGCTAACCGTGAGGTCGCAATGAATAGTTTGTTTGTTATTTTCCAAAGTTACACACCGGGTATTGACATCTTTTACAGTTGCGGCACAATCCACCATGACCCATTTCGGCGAATTCTTCACGGCCGATGCTTTCGCCAGTTAATATTCTTGGTAAGATCAGATCAAATACAGTGATATTATGAAACATTCCGCAGGCGGGAAGGCCAAGAACAGGTACCGTTCCTATGCGTCCACTCAAAAACATGGCACCAGGTAAAACAGGGGTGCCGTAATAACAATCCGTGGCACCTGCAGCAGCAATTCCCATACGCGTAACATCATCAGGGTCAACAGACATGCCACCGGATGTTATAACAAGATCCGCTCCATCTGTTATGGCTTGAGTGATTGCATTGCCAATTTTAGTGATATCATCGGGGGCAAAGCTTACTGAAATAACCTCGGAACCTATTGCTGACAGTTTTTCACGTAGAACCTTCTCAAATTTGTCTTCTATTCTTCCTGAAAAAACTTCATTACCCGTGATGATAAGAGCAGCTTTAGCTTTTCGTAGTGCTTTGACTTCAACAACGGGAGCATTCTCTTTTGCAATTGCAGCAGCTTTTTCAACGATGGCACGCTTTGAAAGGAGCGGGATTAAGCGGGTGGCGGCAATGTTTTCACCTTTCTTAACCGGCGTGTCTGTGTGCAGAGTCGCACACATAACTTCGCCCAGCATATTAAACTGATAGAGCGCTTCCTTGTTGATTTTCAGGAGTCCGTCATATTCAGCATGAATTGCAATCTTTCCTTCAACGGGTTCTTTAGAAAGGGTTGCACCGGGGCCAATGAGGGCTGTTGCTAAAATCTGGGCCGCTTCATTTTCGTGGATTTCTTCGGGGCCTAAATGCAACACATAAATATGTTCTTTGCCAAGACGCTTGAGGTGTTCAACGTCTTCCTGGCGGATGATATGCCCTTTTTTAAAGGCTCTGCCTTTGAAGGTGTCTTTTACAATTTCTGTAATGTCATGGGGAAGTACCATGCCCACTGCTTCGTCAACTGCTATGGTTTCTTTCATGTATGCGAAAATAAGGGTAGAATGTTCATGAATATAAAATTTGTGAGGTAGTTAAACGCCACGTGAAATTTCGGGCCAGAGAATGGTATGTAACTGGAGTTGCAGGCGAACATTTAGTCCATCTTCCATTAGCCATTCGGCAATTTTCTGCGCTTTGATCCGGTCTTGAACTGGAGAAAAAAGAATGGGGAGTAGACCGGTCAATTTATGTGTTAAAATAAATTCTTTAGCCCATTGGTAATCATTCTTTGAGGAAAGAACAAACTTTAATTCACAGGAACCGGGTCTGTTGACAGATCGATTCTGTATTTCTTGAATGTTTTTGAGGGTAAAGGAATCACCAGAACCGCTGTCAGGACATTTTACATCTAAGATGCAGGTAACAGCAGCAGGAACCGCATCAATGGCAAAAGAGCCATTGGTTTCAAGAAGAACAGTTTTTTGGGCCTGGACAAGCATACTCAATAAAGAAAAACATGCATCCTGAAATAGAGGTTCACCCCCTGTTACTTCAACAAGATTACAGGGGAAGCTGTTTACTTTATCTATGATGTCAGCAATCGATAGCAGCTCACCTTTTTCTCTCCAGGTATACGCAGCATCGCAATAGTTACATCGCAGGTTGCAATCGCTTAATCGGATGAAAATACAGGGCAGGCCGGCAAAAGTCGACTCGCCCTGCAGGGAGTAAAAAATTTCAGAGATTTTCAATTTAGTCTGCATCAGGTCCGTAATAAATAAGTCCTGAGGTGTCAGTTTCCCACACTTCTATACAATGCAGGTGATATCTGTCATGCTGAAGTTCCGGTTTCAGCGTGTCATAAAGAAACGCAGCAATATGTTCAGACGAAGGGTTTTTCTCGAGAAATGCCGGAAGCTCGTTAAGGTCGCGATGATCAAGTTCGTCCACTGCAGAATTCACAACTTTTTTAAGTACCTTAAAATCTATTCCCATGCCGAGCTCATCAACTTGAGACGCGCGAACAGTTACCTTGATCTTCCAGTTGTGTCCATGTGGTTTCTCGCAGTTTCCCGGATAGTTACGCAGATGATGTGCACCTGCAAAATGTGTATTTATAAAAATATCGTACATATTATTCTCCCGTATGGGATTAGCATCCCTTGTTCCTTGAAAATATATTAGTAACCGTGTTATTGTCTAGAGTTATTCTACAAATAAATCGATCTCTGAGGTGTATCCAGAAACAAATTACGAAATATAATTTGTTTTTTGACAAGCTCGTAAAAAATAAAGTTTTGGATGGCTAAACACTACGCCATCTTTTGATTATAGCAAAAAAGGAGTTATCACGCATGGCCTTTATCGCACCCTTCAAGGGCGTTTCTTTTAATATAGACAAAGTTGGAAATCTTGATGATGTCGTTACTCCTCCCTATGATGTAATCAACGAAAACGCTGTGACTTCCTATACCCAGAAAAACCCTTATTCCATGATTCGCCTGGATATTACCAAAAATCCAGGTGGTGCAGTAGGGGATGATGTCAGGTATCAGGACGTTGCCGATCTGTTTCAAAAATGGATGGCAGAAGACGTTCTGATTCGTGACAAACAACCCGCATTGTATCTTTATGCTGTGAAGTATAAGCATCCCTCAGGCAGAATGCTAATAAGAAAAGGCGTTATCTCGCTGGTTGGCTTATCTGAATTTGGAGAGGGGGTGGTGAAACCCCACGAAGAAACCTTCGAGTCAGTAATTCAGGATCGTCTGCGACTGCTCGAGACCACCAAGGCACAATTCAGCCAGATATTCTCCCTCTATTCCGATGAGGAAAATGAAATTCTTAACGTACTCTACACCTCAATGGATCCTGAGCCTCTTGGTAGTATCACCGATGGTGATGGCTGCACGCATTCTTTGTACCGGGTAGGGGACAGGGAAGTGATAAAACAGGTGCAGGAATTATTTATGGATAAATCGCTTTATATTGCCGATGGACACCATAGATACACCACGGCGCTTGCCTATAAGCGATTGCAAAAAGAACGTAATCCTCAGTTTAATGATAAGGATCCTGCCAATCATATCATGATGTATCTATGTCCCATGGAAGATCCGGGGCTTTCTGTGTTACCCACCCATCGTCTTCTGCATTGGCCGGGTGTACTTAATATGGAGGATCTACGTATTCGCCTTGAACCCTGGTTCGAGCTTGAAGAAATGACAGGAGGAACCCGGGAAGTTTTACTAGCCGAAGTGCTGGCTCGTATGGATGAAACGGAACGCTCAGATTTGCAGGTTACCACATTTGGTGTCTATCATCCAGGAGAAGATCGCTGCGTTTTACTTACCATGAAACCTGCTGCAAAGGAGGTTTTGAAAGGAAAACCGGAGCAACTGCAGGAACTCGACGTGGTGGTGTTGTCTGATGTTATTATTCATGGAGCTCTAGATCTTGATCACGACCAGTGTGAAGAAGAAAATCTGATTCACTACTACGCTGATCCAGATGAGGCCATGGATGTTGCTGTAAAAGTCTGTAACGAACAGAATGAAAGGACTCCTCTGCTTTTTGTTATGAATCCGACTCGTATTGAACAGGTTAAGCAGGTGGCCGATGAAAAGTTGATTATGCCGCATAAATCCACCTATTTTTATCCAAAGATCATGACTGGCTTACTCTTTAATCAGCAGATTGAAGGAGAAGAAGTGCTTCGACTTGGATAGAAGTGAGGATACTCTTTTTGATGGCGATTTAGTCTGTCTGCAACACCTGAAAGGGTATCGTTTTTCCATTGACCCTGTTTTACTTGCTCACTTTGTTCGTCTCAAAAAGGATGAGTCTGTCCTGGACCTTGGGGCAGGTTGTGGGATCATAGGGCTTATTCTTCTGTACCGCGCAACGCATCGTATTTGTAAGCTTACTTCCTTTGAACTCCAACCGGGGCTTGCTGGCTTGTGTCGTGAAAATGCGGTGCTAAATTCCTTTCAGGAAAAAATGTGTGTTACAGAGGGAGACCTGCGAGGTATTACGAAATTTTTTCCCGCGGGCGTATTTAGCACGGTAGTTTGCAACCCTCCTTTTTTCCCAACGGGAAGCGGACGTACGTCCATTAACAGCGAGGCTCTGATTGCCAGACATCAAGTGGAATGTACACTTAATGAAGTCCTTGTCGCTGCTGCCTACGTTCTCAAAAATAAAGGCAGGTTGTACCTTATCTATCCCGCAGAGTTGCTTGCTGTCTTGGTTACTTCATTGTCAAAATGTGGTTTTGCGGTGAAATGTTTGCGGCCGGTATATTCGTATCCTGAAGGGGAGGGGAAGGCGCGATTAATCCTAGTTGAGGCCATTAGAAATGGAAATGCCGGGATGGAGATACGCTCGCCCTTGTATATTTACCAGCTAAAGGATGGACCATATTCCAGGGAAGTAGAAACTTTTTACCGGAGGAATGAATAGTCGCATGGCAGCTCATAATACGATCCTCATCATCCATGATAATCCCGATCTATACCTGCAATCCCTTACGTCTCAGTTCCCTGATTCTACTATTCAGGTAGCCCGTAATGATCTTGAACTTTCTGAAAAGATGGCCGGGCAGCAACCGGAAATCCTTTTCAGTATGCGTTGCGATGGTATATCCAGCAAGGCGCAGACAGCGGCTGCCCAAAAATCCTGTGTGAAATGGATACAGGTTGCCGGGGCTGGCTTTGATCATATTGGAGATTTAGACCGACTCGCGTGTAAGATAACAACCTGCGCCGGTGTGTTAAGCAAATTCCAGGCCGAAACGGTGATGGGTGCCATGCTTAATCTTAACTTCGGTTTTTTTCGTTATCAGCAGCAACAACAAAAACAGATCTACCGGAAACTTCCCTGGCGTTCCCTTGAAGGGCAAAAACTTCTTCTTATTGGCTTTGGGCATATTGGGCGTGCGGTGGCAATCAAGGCTCGTCAGTTCGGTATGCATATTACAGCCATTAGATCGCGTCTCGTTGATACGCCGGACGCGGATGCTGTTTGTACAAGTGATAAACTCCTGTCACTTCTCCCCGAGACTGATTTTGTATCCCTCCATCTTCCTTATAATGAGAAAACGCACCATTTTTTTTCTTTAGAGATGCTGCGAGCCATGAAGAAAAGTGCATATCTAATAAATACTGCACGTGGTGGTGTAATAGATGAAGACGCGCTGATCACTGCCCTGCAGGAAGAACAGATTGCTGGTGCCTATATCGATGTTTTTAATGAGGAACCTCTTTCGCAGGAGAATCCGCTATGGCAACTGGACAACTTGCTTATCAGCCCTCATTACTGTGATGCTGTAGAGGATTGGCAGGAACGTTTTGCTGCATTTTTTGCAGATAACCTGCAAAAATGGCTCGCAGGAAATGCCTTACAAAATGTAATCAAAGAGTGAGGGAAACAGCATGAAAACTATCGGGCTATTAGGTGGTATGAGCTGGCAGTCAACGGCCAGTTATTATAAGGCAATCAATGAAGGGGTGAATAAGCAGCTTGGTGGTCTGCATTCTGCTAAAATCTGCATGAATAGTGTTGAATTCAGTGAGATTGAAGCGTTGCAGCAGCAGGGAGACTGGCTGGCAACCGCTAAGATACTTAGTGAAGCAGCGCGTTCCATTGAAGCAGCCGGTGCAGATTTTCTCCTTATTTGCACCAATACCATGCATAAGGTTGCTAGTGATATTGAAGAATCTCTCACCATTCCTCTGCTGCATATTGCAGATGCCACAGGTGAAAAACTTGTGGAAGATGGCATTGGCCGGGTTGGACTTATCGGAACAAAGTTCACCATGGAAGAGGACTTTTACAAAACACGGCTGACCGAAAAATTTGGT
>JAOZLI010000450.1 GCA_029934915.1 Desulfocapsa sp.
GAAAGTTCACCTTTGCACACTGTTTTTTCTGGCACATAGCAATAGGAGCAACGAAAATTACAGATACGGCTAAACTCAATTTCCATGGACAACAGCCTGTCTTCGGCCACTGCCTCTTTTATTTCCTGCTCAGTAAACTCAAGATTATACAACTGCATTATGGTTTCTAATATTCCTCAAGATCTTTAAATACATTCATTCGTTCCAGACGTTTAATTTCCTGCTTAAAACGCCCTTTCCATCCAATTTTTTTCATAATCCGTCGATAGCGCAATTTCAGAAAAGGCTTCATCAAAAAACGCCAGATCCACGTCCAGAGCCGGCCCTGTTTACGCAGAGACTTGGGAGGATCCCACCAGCCCAGTACAACCTGGCGTTGATACCAGAATTGATACTGTAGTTCCTCGCTGCTCAAATGATTCGTTCGAACATTGGCCCACAGACCGTTATATTTCTTTAAATCTTCTTTATTCGTAATCAAATCTTGCGCCAGCAAATCTTCACGCATGCCGGTCTTCGGATAGGGCGTTATAATCTGACAATAAGCGGCGTCCGCTCCAATTTCTTTAAAAAAGGTGTAATTCTCAATGATAGATTGTTCATCATCTTCTGGAAATCCAAAAATAAGCCCTCCGATCACCATCATTCCGTGCCTGTGGCAATTTGCTATGGCCTGTTTTGAAGCCTGAACAATATCACCCTTCCCTGCAGCGGCAAGATTCTTTTTTGATCCATTTTCTATCCCTAAGAAAACAGACTTAAAACCGGCAGCCGCCATCCTGGCCACCATATCCTCATGCATGGCCATTGTTATACAGTCTGCCTGGACATACAGCTTCAGATTTTTATATTCTTTGGCAATGATTGCATCACAGAGTTTAATTACACGCTTGGGATTGAGTACCATATTATCATCGGTAATGAAAATAGATTTCACCTTCCGATTATAATAAATATCATCAATATCAGCTAATACTCGCTCGATGGGATAGGCTCTAAAGCGCCGACCGTACATATTCTTCATGGAACAGAAATTACAGGAACGGGTACAGCCCCTTGATGTCTCCAGTGCCTCGATGGAACTATTCATCAAATGATAGCCCCAGGTTAAGCGACGTTTATCCCGAATGGGCCGTTTTATTGTTTCGAGATCAAGGTTTTCACCTCGCGGGTTATGATGGAAAGGCCCCTGCCCTCCATCTGGCCTGTATGAAAGAGATGGAATATCGGCGAAATCATCTGTGCCATCAAGCCCGTTTACCAGCCGTCTGCACAACTCTTCTCCTTCGCCCCTTGCAATAAAATCCACCCATTGCATCTCTTTGCTTTGTGCAATTTCTTCGGCCATTATAGTGGCATGATAACCACCGATAACAATCTTTGTTTCCGGGCAGAGCTCTTTAATCAGGTGGGCAATTTTCATACAGGTATCAAATTGCCAGGCCATTGCAGACAGGCCAACCAGATCAGGATTTATTTTAGCGAGGATCTTTGTCAGATATTTTTTTACACTGCGACGCTTGCGAATAAGATCAATAAGAAAGACATCATGACGAGAATCGATATTGCCACCAATGCTTGCAATACCAAGATTAGGAATATGCACTGCCGCCTCATGAACGAGCACCGGCACCACATCCGGCATGGATATCAATAGTACTTTCATATGGATAGTGTCTCAGTTTTCATTTTTTTGGTTCATAAATG
>JAOZLI010000451.1 GCA_029934915.1 Desulfocapsa sp.
GAGTTTGCACTGAAATATGATGGCGTTAGCTTGGGGCTGTTAATTCGCATCTTTGAACATGCTTCGCAAGTGGAGCTCACCCACTACATTCAATCCAAGCCGACCGGAAAGTATGCTCGAAGGATCTGGTTTTTATATGAATTCCTGACCGGTAAAAAACTGCCCTTGAATGATATTACTTCGGGCAACTATGTTGATGCGCTGGAGCGGGAGGAGTATTACACCATTACAAACGGTGAGAAAAGCCGGCGGCACCGCATTGTTGACAATCTCCTCGGCCCCAAAGAGTTCTGTCCGATCATCAGGAAAACAGAGACGCTCTCTCAAATGGATTCCGCTGATCTGCGGACAAGATGTGAAGATATCGTCACCTCGTATCCTCCAGAGCTTCTTCGCCGAGCATTGAGCTATCTTTACAACAAAGAAACAAAGTCGTCCTTTGAAATTGAGCACGTAAAACCCAATGCAGCACGTTCCGAAAAGTTTATTGCCTCGCTGGAACTTGCAGAAAAAGAAGACTTCTGTGGGAAACAGCGCCTAATTGAGCTTCAGAATCGGATCGTTGACCACAGGTTCAAAGACAGCGACTATCGCTTGAGTCAGAATTATGTCGGGCAAGCTGTCTCCTATCAAAATGAAATCATACATTTTATCTGTCCAAAGCCGGATGATCTTCCAAGTCTGATGAATGGTTTAATCGATTCTCACAAACAGATGAAAGGGGGAGGTGTATCTCCAGTTATCCACGCGGCGGCAATTGCCTACGGATTTGTCTTTCTGCATCCGTTTGAAGATGGAAACGGGCGAATTCATCGATTTCTGATACACAACATCCTCTCACTTCAGGGAATGGTACCGCGTGGGCTCATGTTTCCGGTGTCGGCAGTCATGCTTAAGAACCCAGCTGATTATGATACCTCGCTGGAAGCTTTTTCCAGGCCTTTGCTCCGGCTTATTGATTACCGACTGGATGAAACGGGGAAAATGAGTGTCGAAAATGAGACTGCGTGCTGGTATCAATACATGGATATGACTGAGCAGGCAGAAACTCTGTATGAGTTTGTTAATAAAACTATTGAGGAAGAACTTGTAGAGGAGCTTAGTTTTATGGTCAACTATGACAATACCAAAAAGGCGATCCAGGACATCATTGACATGCCTGACCGTCTTATTGATTTGTTCATTCAGCTCTGTCTCCAAAATAACGGAAGTTTATCCGCTAGAAAAAGAGCCTCTCATTTTGATTTCCTGGATGAAGAGGAACTTGTGGCAATGCAACAAGCGGTCAGAGAAGGATACAATTGCTCTGATGGGACATAAGTCTGATAGCCTGAACACGAGGCTCAGATTCTCGTGCCTTGTTTACCTGCTGCATTATCTTGCCTGAAAAATAATGTGCTTTTGTAAAATCCTTTGACGGAAGGATATGTGTTTTAGGGAAAGCTATCTATGTCGAATGCCCAAATCACTTTTCCATCCTGACTTCGTTTCCATTGAGAGCGTGGTAAAACCCTTAACCCAACTTTGTGCGAACAATCCTCAAACACTTCTGTGACGTAAATGTAGCCAGTAACTAGGTTTCAGACCAATTACTGATACCTTATGGAAGACATATACCATGTACTCACAGCAGTTGGTCAAGCATACGAAAGACCTTATCAACTCACAACCGAATTACTGTTTCCATGCAGTGTAAAAATGGTGATA
>JAOZLI010000024.1:0-14822 GCA_029934915.1 Desulfocapsa sp.
TGCATGGTTCTCTTGCTACAGGTGTACTTTGTACAACCTTTACTGCATCTCAGGGTCTTCTTCTGATGCTTCCCAACATGTACAAAATTGCCGGCGAACTCACTCCCACCGTTTTTCATGTAACTGCTCGTTCCATCGCAGCTCAGGGACTCTCCATTTTCGGTGACCATGCTGATATTTACGCAGCACGTCAGACTGGTTGGGGTATGCTTTGTTCCCAGAATGTTCAGGAATGTATGGACATGGCTCTTATCACCACCCAGGCTTCTCTTGCCACCCGTATTCCTTTTATCCATTTCTTTGATGGTTTCCGTACCTCTCACGAGATTCAGAAGATTGAAGAATTGACCATGGACGATATGGCGGAGATGATAGACGAAGATCTGATCATCGAACATCGTAATCGTGCTCTGACTCCTGATCGCCCAACCATGCGTGGAACTGCTCAGAACCCAGATGTATATTTCACCGGTCGTGAGACTGTGAATGAGTACTATGCAGCAGCGCCAAAAGTTGTCCAGGATACCATGGACAAATTCGCGACTCTTACCGGTCGTCAGTATCATCTTTTTGATTACTACGGATCTCCTAATGCAACAGACGTTGTTGTTATGATGGCATCTGGTTGTGAGACCGTATCTGCCACCATCGATCACCTGGTAAGCCAGGGCAAAAACGTTGGTCTTGTTCTCGTTCGTTTGTTCCGTCCCTTTGACTGCAAAGCAATGGTTAACGCTCTGCCTTCATCTGTTGAACGCATCACCGTTATGGACAGAACAAAAGAGCCAGGATGTGCCGGCGAGCCATTGTATCAAGACGTTCGTACTGCAGTTGGTGAGGCCACCGAGTCTAACACTGCTGCATACCAGCCAATGATCATTTCCGGTCGTTATGGACTGGGTTCTGCTGAATTCACCCCAGCGATGGTAAAAGCCATATTTGACAATATGGAAGCCATGGCTCCTAAAAATCACTTCTGTGTTGGTCCAAATGACGACATTGCAGGAACAAGCCTTGATTACGATGCAACATACTCCATCGAAGGTGACGATGTTCATCGCGCAATGTTCTACGGTCTTGGATCTGACGGAACTGTAGGCGCTAACAAAAACACCATTAAGATTATTGGTACCGAGACTGATAACTCAGCTCAGGGTTATTTTGTATATGACTCCAAGAAATCCGGTTCCATGACCACATCTCATCTGAGATTTGGTAAGAACGCGATTGTTGCTCCCTACCTTATCAGCAAGGCAACCTTTATTGCCTGTCACAACTTTACTTTCCTTGATCAGTATGACATGCTTCGTAACCTGGAAGTCGGAGGAACATTCCTTCTCACCACCAGTTTCGATAAAAAGCAGATCTGGAAGCAGCTTCCTGCAAACGTTCAGAAAGATCTGATCGCCAAAAAAGCAAAATTCTACATCATTGATGCCCTCGCTCTTGGCCAGGCTCTTGGTCTTGGTGCCCGCATCAATATGATCATGCAGACCGCTTTCTTCCTTATTTCAGGAATTATTTCCGAGAAAGAAGCAATCACTGCCATCAAAACTGCCATCAAGAAGACCTACGGCAAGAAAGGTGACAAGGTCGTCAACATGAACTACGACGCCGTTGATGCTGCTGTGAAAAACATCGTTAAAGTTACCCTTGGCAAAACCGCCACAGGTCACGATATGCCTCCCACCGTTCCTGCTGATGCTCCTGAGTTTGTACGGGAAGTAACTGCAAAAATGATCCAGGGTAAAGGCGATCAGGTTAAGGTTTCCGAGATGCCAAACGATGGTACCTGGCCAACCGCCACCACCCAGTACGAAAAACGTAACATCGGTGTGCATGTACCAGTTTGGGATGCTGACAACTGTATTCAATGTGGTCAGTGTTCTCTTGTTTGTCCTCATGCTGCAATTCGTATGAAAGTTGGTAAGATGCCTAAGGCTCCAAAGAGCTTTACCACCATCCCAGCTGTAGGCAAAGCATTCAAAGGACAAAAATTTGCCATCCAGACATTCACTGAAGATTGCTGTTCCTGTACTCAGTGTGTTGACGTATGTCCTGGTAAGAAAGGCAAGAAAGCCCTTGAAATGGTACCAAACACCGAGAAGATTCGTACCACTCAGATCAAAAACGTTGAGTACTTCCTTGGTCTTGATGAGGTTAATCCTGCAGACGTTAATCCTGCGACCATCAAAGGCAGCCAGTTGCTTCGTCCTCTCTTTGAGTTCTCTGGAGCATGTGCCGGTTGTGGTGAGACTCCATACATCAAGCTCGTTACCCAGATGTTTGGTGACAGAATGCTGATTGCCAATGCAACCGGTTGTTCTTCCATCTACGGTGGTAACCTGCCAACCACTCCATACTGTAAGAATGAAGATGGACGTGGACCTGCATGGGCTAACTCACTGTTCGAAGACAATGCTGAGTTTGGTCTTGGTATGCGTGCTTCTGTTTCTAAACTTGGTTCTCAGGCAACTGAGCTTCTCGACAAAGCCATTGCTGAAAAACTGATCACCAAGAAAATGGCCACTGACATTGTCAAGGCCACCCAGAAGACTCAGATGGATATCGACGCACAACGTGATCGCGTTGCCAAACTGAAAGAAAAACTTGAAGGCTCAAGCAGTATTATTGCCAAGCGCCTCCTCGGTTGTGCTGATTATCTGGTGAAGAAATCCTGCTGGGTATTCGGTGGTGACGGTTGGGCATACGATATCGGATATGGCGGACTTGATCATGTTCTCGCTTCCGGCGAAAACATCAACGTAATGATCCTTGACACCGAGGTGTATTCCAACACCGGTGGTCAGATGTCCAAGTCCACTCCTCGTGCTGCTACTGCTCAGTTTGCTGCAGGTGGTAAGAAGATGCCTAAGAAAGATATCGGTATGATCTTCTCTACCTATGGTAACGTGTATGTTGCTAAGGTAAACATGGGTGCCAATCCTGGTCAGGTTGCCAAGGCAATCGCAGAAGCTGAAGCGTATGATGGACCATCCCTTATCATCGCATACTCTCACTGCATCAACCATGGTATCAACATGACCAAAGGTCTGCATCAGCAGAAGAAGGCGGTACAATGCGGTCATTGGCCTCTGTATCGTTACAATCCTGATCTTGAAGACGCGGGTAAGAATCCTCTTACCATCGACTCTAAAGAGCCTACCATGACTTTTGAAGAGTACGCTATGGGTGAGAACCGTTACAGAATGCTGAAGATGATGAATCCTGAGCATGCTGATGAGTTGATGGAACAGTCCCAGAAAGACGTTACTAAGGGCTGGAAATTCCTAAAGGCCAGAGCAGCATCCCTCGACCCGGAAGAATAAAAAAACTTCATCAGCAGCCCATATCTGCTCACGATTAGCTTAACTCATGTAGCGCTGCTACTATGAGCCAAGCTAATCGAGCAGATCTGAACTACTGCTAAAGTTTTTGAGAAAGCTGTAATGCAAAAAGGGCTTTGGAAGTTACACTTCCAAAGCCCTTTTTCTGTTTTATGTTTCATGTTTCCCTAATCATCACCTGGAACTTCGTATTTCTTAAGTTATTTTTGAGTAAACCTTAACACTTGAGTAGGCGAAATATAGAGGTAGAAATATAAGATTTTGCTCAGGAAGCTCTGCGTAGGTATTATCTGAAAAAACAAGTCCATGTCCACAGTTATTGTATGTCTGCAAAAACAGATGGAGGCTTTTCAAACGGCCTGACGGACCACTTTTCACTTCGATTGGATGTATTTTATTTTTTATAACAGCAAGAAAGTCTACTTCTGCGGAACTGCTTTTGGCTCTACGTGACCAATAGTAGAGAGGTTCCGTTTGGGCCGCCACCATTTCCTGCCCGACAAATTGTTCTGCCATTGCACCACGAAAAACATTAAGCAATTGACTTTTGCTATACTCAACATCCACTGCCATTCCGGAAAGATAACGAAAAAGACCAATATCAACCATCAGGGCTTTAAATACTTTCGCAGAGACAGAGGCACCAAGTGGCAGTCCTGAAGGATCGGCAGATGGAACTTTGCTTATGATCTTGGCAAGGCAGAGCAATTCAAAAGATTTTTTCAGGGTTGGATTTGAATATCCTTCTGCAAGTTTTGCATATTTAATCTGCTGTCCGACATATCTGGCAACTGACGTGAGCACATTATTCAAGCACAACTTATCTGCCCGAGGAGCATATTTACCAAAATCGAGACGATATGTTTCAATTATCTCGGCCTGAACTTCAAATGATTCCTGCAACGAACCGGAATCAATATAAGCTTTAACGCTTTCCGGCATTCCTCCAATAAAAAAATAACGGCGCAACTCATCACAAAGGGTAGTGTGGATTGCAGGCGAAAGCAGGCGTGGGCGATCTCTAACATACTCAGCTGCTATTTCATTGCCTATCGCCGACAGGTATTCTGCAAAACAAAGTGGCTGTAGATGCATGAATTGAATTCTACCAACGGGAAACGATATATCCTTCAGAGCAAACTCCAACAGAGAACCGGCTGCAATAACATGTAAATCCGGCATCTCTTCATAAAAATACCGTAGCGCTGTGATGGTTCTTGGGCAGGATTGAATTTCGTCAAAGAACAACAATGTTTTGCCGGGTATAATTTTCACACCCAACATGACCTCCAGATCAGCGACAAGACGGGAAGCAGTAAGGTCTCCAGCAAAAATATTGTGTAATTCAGGTTTTTTTTCCAAATCCACGAGCGCAAACGAATCAAAAAAACCGGCGAACCTTTTAACTGAATAGGTTTTCCCAACCTGTCGCGCTCCTCTAAGAATCAGTGGTTTGCGACGTATCTTATTTTTCCATTTAAGTAATTCGTTATCGATATTTCTTTTCATTATAAAATGACATACCACTATTAATTTAATAACACAAGGCTGTTTTTGTCTTCTTAGTTTAAAAAAGAAAGCATTCTTTTTACCCTCCGCAAGGGCGGGCTCCTACTATAAATTGCCGGCAAGATGGTTAGAATCATCAGGAAGGATGACATTAGTCAATAGCTACGGGGATCAAAAGAAAAAGAGAATATATTCGACATTCTGCGGTTCTCTTTTTGGCACGACCACAACGAACGGTGATCGCGCCAATTGGAGACAAACTAGCACCTATAAATCAGGATCAACCTCTTCCCCACGTGCCTTTTTAATAGCTTTATAATCCTCAACAGATTGGACTACAGAGTCTTCCTGACTCTTCTTAATCACTTCCACTCTCTCCTGAATCTTATCCTCACGGATATTAAGCCCTTTATCTGCACCAAACAGAGAAGAGGCAAGATATCTAAAGGAGAAGAGCATCAATTCCACATCGTCTGCCTTGATTTTTTCCAGGGTTTCATCGTCAACGACATAGGTATCAAGAAAAGTACTCTCAAAGATAAATCGTTTAAAATGATCAAGATCGGTGGAAGCCATAAAAAACATACGTTTGGCCTGATCTGACAAAGAGGCCTGATGACCAAAAGATTTACGTCGCATTACAAGACGCAACCACTCTTTATTCATTTCATCACGAACATCCACACCCTGATCTTTACGCCATTCAGCAACGGTCCATTCTTTGTCTTCTTCAAAACCTTTACAATGATCTTCCTTTACAATGAAGAAGAATTTCTCTTCATCTTTCTGATCAGCGCCCTCTCCCATGGCCCCCTGGCCTTCGTGGAAATCGGCCATACCAACAGGATAGTAGCGACATGCAGATGGGCGATCAGTGTATACTGTACAGCCTTCGGGGGTGACGAAAGGACAGGGATTTCGGTCCTTATCTTCACTAAGTTTTAAAGCAACTCCAGGCATATCTGTTTTTTCGAGGTATACGGGAGTTGTATATTTCTCAAGAAATTCGTGAGCTGGCAATCCAAGACGGTTCTTCAACTGCAGAATATCATAGGGGGTAAGCACTATTTTAATGCCATGACAACAGGCTGTAAAACAGCTGACACCGGGATGACAACGAAACTTTATCTTCGATTCCAGTGTCAATTTTTTTGGCAAGATATTGGATGGGTTGTCAATCCCCTTCCCAAACAAAGTCTTCTCTTTAGCTGACGGATCATTTTCACTCATTCCTACACCTTTCTTTTATATTTATATTTACGTAGATTCTCACAAAATCTTTACAATAAACACATAGGGGTGAGGTGTCAAACCGTTTTCCGTAAAGGCTTCCAGCATTTTAAGAATTTCCTTAATTTTACTTCAATTTTCTTGCGATTTGGCCTCAATATACGTATAGTCATTTTTCAGTATATTATCACTATTCCAATACATTCCTTATTTCCTGGATACAACATATGAAGCTTTTCGTTCGCCCCGTAGATTTCAGCAGAGTCAATACGCTTGTTTACCACCTGCCAGAAGGTCCCACAGTCGCCCTGCCACCTGAAGGAATCGAGGAATTCCTCGAACTCGAACTGAAGACAGGTCATATCTGCGATACTTCTGATATTGACGGAGTAGTCCATTTATTCCCCAGAGGTAACGCCTGATCCCACCTATTATTCCTATCCTTTCAGACGGTCATGTACACACAAAATATTGCCATCATGCCACAGGAGAGATGGAAGAGTATGTTCGTAGCGGGATAACTGCCGAGCTCTCTGAAATAGTTTTCCTTGAACATATGGAAGCAGGTGTGCACTACTTTGAGTCCACCTGGCTCACTGAGGATGATTTTGATCAATATTTTGCAGAAGGGATCCGGCTGCGCCGGAAATATCGGGATACAATCAAAGTTTCTCTTGGCGTAGAGGTAGGATACAGCCCTTCCCACAAGCACGAATTACTTGATCGCCTGGCTAAAAGGAAATGGGACAGAATAGGAATTTCCTATCATTTCATGGCACGCCCGAATGGTGCATACCATCTCAACCTGCTCAGCCGCAAGCAGGAGAATATTGCAGCCATTGAGAAAGCAGGCTGCAAACAGGTTATACAGAAGTATTTAGCCACCCTTGTTGAAGCCATTGAAGTACTCCCAGGCACAGTCCTCTGCCATCTTGACGCTGCTCTGCGCCACCTGCCAGATGCTCACATCGACGAAGCATATTTACCGCAAATCAAAGAAGTACTGCAGGCTGTAAAAGAAAAAGGAATCGCTCTTGAAATAAATACTGCGGGATTCAGCAACAGGGGAGCGCCATATCCTGCCCCTTTTATAGTACAAGAAGCAATCAAACTCAGTATTCCCCTGCTACCGGGCTCTGATGCCCATCATCCTAAAGATGTGGGGCGAAATTTCAAAGATATTCGCTCATTGCCTCTTTAAGACTCTTCACGTTAAAAGGTTTCTGGATAATCTTATTCACGCCCGCATCAAAGGCAGCCTTATTATCATTAGCCTCGTTCTGGGTAGTCACCATGATAATGGGAAGCTCTTCAGGAGTATATTTCTTTCGTATTTGAGATGTCAACTGAACACCCGTGATTTCCGGCATATTCAAATCCGTTAACATCATGGCCGGTTTTTCAGTCATCAGCCACTCAATGGCACTTGCAGGAAACTCAAAGACAACGGGCTCGAATCCCAACTCATGCAAGGTTGCCTTGTAGATATTAAGGATCATCCTGGAATCATCAACAGCAACGATCTTCAGTTTAGTCCCGGCTTCTTCAACTTCACCCGTTATTTTCCTGGCGAAATCTTCAAAACCATTCTCATTTAGAATCTTGATATAGTGTTCTTTGGTATCCTTGTGCGTATGCGGGAGATACACAAGGGAAAGCTCCTGAAAAAAATCTTCTGCAACCAGACTTAAAAATATTTTATCGACCTGAGCATTGACGATAATCTTTGTGATATGACGTGCCTCATCATCCTTTGAGCGTAACAGGTTCTTAATTCCGGCTGTCAGAATACTGGAATAATTCTGATCAATGGCTCGTGCTGCAGCCACACAAACATGATCTTCCGCATCTGTCAGTCCTGCTGTGAGCGTATAGGCCCCCTTACGCAGTGGCAAGAGAGCTAAGGCCTCATAGGCAGCAAAGCGGATATTGGCATCCTTAGGCTCTTTACCAAGGAGTTTCCTGATGGGCATAATTGCTGAATCATCAGCAATATCACCAAGGACATTGAGGGTGTGGATGATAAAATCCGGATCATCCTGAAGCAGATTATCAATAAGTGCCGGAACGGCTTTAGCGCCAATACGAACCAGTTCCTGCTTGGCGTAAATTCGCATATGAGCATAACTGGACGCCAGTGTTTCATTCAATTTTTCCAATGAAGTTGGGTCCTGCACATCGGCAAAAATAGAGAGAATCATATAATCTATTTCATTATCTGTACCCATTCGTTCAGATAGGCGGTGCATGGCTGAAGGTGATGCAACCTGGCCCAAAGCTTGGACAGCAGTAATGATCAAATCTCTATTGGCAGCGTATAAAAAATCAGTCAGTGTATTTACGGCCTGCGGATCTCCAATCAAGCCCAGTGTTTCTATGATATGACGAATCTGGGATTCATCCTCACTGTTGGCCACAAGATACAGGAGGGCCGGCACTGCCTCCTCAAAACGCAACTCTCCCGCCACATTAATTAAATGTGTTTTGTCTTTAATGGATGTGTCAGATAGAAACTCGACCAGCATTTCGGGATAGGCCAACAAACTGGAAAGCAGCGTTTCCTTAATAATTGGCAGGGAATCCACAATGTCCACATGCTCAGTCATCATATGCAGCAGAATGGGTACTGTGAAATGAACATCGCCACGGGATAACTCGTATACCAGTCGATTCTGAGTCTTTTGATCCATATCACCAATACAGGAGAGAACCAACTTGGTTTTCAGAGTATCGCCGGTTTTAATATTATCCTGGATCTCTTCGATCATATGTTGTGCATCAAACTCTGCCATAATATCTCACCTTTGTTACGAATTACCAAATCGGCCTACCCCAAAAAAAATGAGAAAAGGCCGCACAAATCAAGAAAATAACAATACGCCAGTATCCCTGTAAAACGAATACAAAATAATGCTATCACAAAAGGAAAACAGATGTCCAGAACTAGACGAAAAAAAAGCGGCAAGAGAGAAGGATTCCTCTCCTGCCAGGAGATTTTTAAAAAAACTATGCAGGATACCAGTCGATTCCAATACGACGAACCATGGAAAAGCCACCGCTTAGTACCAGAGTATTTTCAATATCAACACTGTTTAAGAAGCTTTGAATCTCAAAGGAACGAGTTCCAGCGTCACAGAGGATGATCATTTTTTTGTCAGTTGGCAGTTCCTGATACCGTTTTCTAATTTCGTTATAGGGTACTGCTACCCACTTATCTGCGCCAAATTTTTCAACACAGGGAGTCGCTTCATTTGGATGCCTGATATCAAGGGCCACCCAGTCAGGTTGGGAGGAGAAATCATCCATCCATGCAAGGAACGGGTCAAAATCAATTTTACGTAAACGTCCATCACAGAGGTTATCTGCCACGTAGGCAACAGCATTAACAGAATCAATGGCAGCAGAGAATGGTGGAGCATAGGCCATTTCCAGGGTTCCAAAGTCATCTATGGTTGCACCCATGGTTATATAAGCAGCAGCTGCATCGATACGCGCCGATATCCCATCTCCCATGGGTCCAAAACCCTGAAGACCGAGAACCTTTCGAGTACGCCTGTCAAACACCATCTGAAAACAGACAATGGCCTCTGTGGGGAAGAAATGTGCTCTATCCGATGGAGCATTAAGAGCAACATCGGCATCAAATCCTTCTGCCAGGGCTACATCAAGACTTAAGCCTGTTGCGCCCACACACACATCAAAGGCCTTCATAATAAAACTTCCAACACACCCTTTAAATTTGGAAGGGATACCAGCCATATTATCACCAACAATACGGCCTTCTTTATTGGCTAAAGAACCAAGAGGTGCATACGCCTTCTTACCGGAAACAAGATTCATCACTTCAATGCAATCACCGGCTGCATAGATATTGGGATCAGATGTCTGCATACGCTCGTTCACCACGATGGCACCCATGGGCGATATCTGCAAACCAGCTTCTGCTGCAATCTCAGATCGTGGACGAACACCTGCTGCCATAATTACCATATCTGCTTCAATGGTACGATTTGCAGTACGGAGCCCAGTTACCTTACCATCTTTACCTAAAATTTCTTCAGCACCTTCACCAAGAAAAATATCCACATCATTGTCACGCATATGTTTTGTGATCATAGCTGCGAAGGGCTTATCAATAATTCGTGGCAGAACCTGCGGCATAAACTCAACAACAGAGGTCTCAACGCCCCACAGATCTTTAAAGGCCTCAGCCATTTCAAGACCAATGGCACCACCACCAATCACCACCGCCTTGCCAACTTTTTGCTTGGCGATACGAGCTTTAATTTCAATAGCTTTATGGAGATCTGATATGGTAAACACGCCATCAAGATCCGCACCGGGAATAGGAAGAACAAAGGGACGTGAACCCGTGGCAAGCATCAGGGTATCATAAGGGATATCAGACTTCTCTCCGCTGGCAACATCTTCAACCTGGAGGGTTTTAGCCTGCCGATCAATAGCAATTGCTCTGGTGCCGCTTTTAACAATTATGCCCTTGGCATCTTTAAAGAATGCTTCATTTCGTACCATATGAAAACTTGTGGAACGAAGCTCAGACTCATCGGAGACATCACCAGACACGTAATATGGAATACCACATCCACCGTAGGAAATCAGAGTATCCTGATCAACTATTGTGACTTCAGCATCCTGCATCAGACGTTTTACACGACACGCTGCTTTTGGACCTGCAGCAACACCACCTACAATTACTATTTTTTTACTCATTCTTCCTCTCCCCTACGTGAAATATAAAACATATTATTTGGCAAACTAATAAAGACTTAAATCAGGCAGTGTAGGTTGCGGTTGAGTGCAGCGAAACCCAACATTTGCGACAATGTTGGGGTTTCGCTGCACTCAACCACAACCTACGAGTCCCTATTCATTTTATAAGGACAATTCTTCCAAGCAACAAAACACCAATGCCTTGATACTTTATTACTTTTACAATATGTGCAACCCCGCCGGTTGGGGTGCTGAATAGTTACAATACTTCTATTTAACAATTTAATGATATGAACAAATGAACAATAAATACGGAGAAATTACAAGCAGAAAAGCAAATATCAGTGCTTGTTGGCTTTTGTAAGATTTTCGACAACCAGACGTTCCCGATCATCAAACAGTCGACGACTGATCAACCAGATAGCGGCGATAACACCAAAACCTGTTCCAGCTGCAATCAGAAACATAATAAGGATTTGATACTTTACGGCATCAATGGGTGATGAGCCGCCTAATATCTGTCCAGTCATCATACCGGGTAAGCTCACGACACCCGCTGCTGCCATGGAATTCACAATGGGAATCATACCGGTACGCATACAGTCGCGCCGGATATCACCACTGGCTTCCTGCCAGCTCTGCCCCAGAAGGAGGCGTTGTTCAACCATTCCCCTCTGGTTATATATATCAGTGGTGAGTCGGTCAGAGGCCAGGGCCACACCATTCATGGTATTACCAAGAAGCATGCCAAGCAGTGGAATTGCGTACTGAGGTGTATACCATGGAGAAACATTCACCATCAGGGTAAGGGCCAGAAATGCCACACTGAACGATGAAATAAACATGGAACCGGTGCTGATCAGATATCCTGTCCTGCCACGCAATTTGCGTTTTTGCCTGGCCGACACCTCATATCCTGCGACCAGCAACATTACGAGCGACATACAGAAAACCAGCGGGAAACTTCCGCTGGCAAAGAGTGCTTTCAGAACAAGCCCCACAAGCAGCAACTGAGCAGTCATCCGCAGGCCTGAAAAAATGATTCTCTTTTCAATACCCAGGCCAATTTTAAGACTGCAAAAGGCAAGAAGGAGTAAGAGAAAGGCTGCAAGACTGAGATCAACAACACCCAGAGAAATCACATTCATAGCATCATCTCCACAATCTCTGTTCGTTCAAGAGTAAAGCATCGAGTGGCAATCCGTTTCAGTTGCTCCTGATCGTGACTGACCCAGAGGCAACTGCAAGTTTTCTGGATACAAAGTTCTGTTACAATTTCCTCAACCACTCCGGCCATTTTCTGATCCAGCCCGGATGTTGGTTCATCAAGGAGCAGAACCTGGGGTTGTCTAATGAGGGTACGGACAAGGGAGAGACGCTGTCTCTCACCTGTGGAAAGTCTACTGATCTGCCAGTTCATAACATCCGGGCCAAATCCCAGGCGAGAAAGTAAATCTGACAAATATGAGTCACCAAGGGAAACGGCAGCAAAATGCGGTTCCACATCATCGAACCACCAGAACGATTCAGCAGGGATGAGAGCCACAGCACTTCGCCACTTCTGCGGTGTAAACTCAAGACTTGAAACGCCTTCGAGCATACATTCCCCACCATGGGCGATCACATCGGCAATGGCCCGAAGAAACTGACTTTTACCAACGCCAGAAGCTCCATTTAAACCGCAACATTCTCCAGGAGCAAGTTCCATACTATAGGGACCATTTTCCAAAAATTTTATATTACGAATAGACAGCCGGGATACTCTATTTTCCATAACACTTCAGCCCCTGTTACAACGCCGTAAACAGTTTATCTTTCGCTTTAACCAGTCAAAACTTCCTGTAAAAACAACAAGCATAAGGGCCAGTCCCACCAGCGGAACATACAAAATATAAAAGGAACCGATTATATCACGCAGGAAACGCCCATTGTGCAATTCAAACAGGAAATGATACAACGAGGTGCGCTTTGAAAGCAACTTTTCTGGAAATGGCCTCCCTCCCGTCCCCATAAGACCCGTTTTATAGTCTACATAATTTACATACCGTCCATCACGAACAATGGCCCCCGCAACCATCACATCTCCAGGCCGTACCTGCCCCGTATCCACTGCTGTATTGCCCTCCATATCCAGCGCAAAATCATTATCGGGATTCCATGTAAACAGGCCGCTGAATGAACCGACAAGCAACTCGTTATCATGCAGCGTTTTTAACACGGTGGCCCCCATACCAAAGACAGGCAACGGGGGCGTAACAGGCTTCAAAGGAGAACCGATACCAACGTCCCCTTTATACCAGCCATCCCGGGTGGCAAGAACAAGAGAGCCATCATGGGTTACTGCCGCTTTTACAATTTCAGGATTCTCCTGCATAAGCCAGGAAAACGGAACCTGCCAGAAACTTGAAAGAACAATCAGTGGCGGCCTGATAAGTGAGCCGGTGCCAGCAATCAAAAAAAGGAACGCGGCAAGCCAGATACCAGAAAAAAGATGCCAGGAGTACATGCGGGCAAACCAACGTTTAGGCAAGGGTTTCACCCAGAGATAGAAAGCAGATAACGAGAGAAACAGTAACACCAGGGCAGAAAAATCCACCAGCAGTCTCCCGGGAAGCCCAAACAGTTTACCGCTGTGCAGTTCAAAAAGAAGACGATAGCCGGGAATTCGTTTATTAACGGTGTCGATCTGAAGAGGAACTTCCTTAAAGACGGGGAGACCTGGAGAAACAGGGGCAGAAAATCCACGATGTGCGCTAAAGGCCAAGATCCTGTCACCAAACTGCACAACATCTACTATTTCATCCTCTCCCACCGTTGCAACCCGCTGCCAGCTCTGTCCCTTATGTTTTCGAAAAAAAAGGCCACCACGACCACCGGCAAACAACTGCGTTTCACCACCTCTTTCCACGACCAGAAGACATCCTATATCCCGCAGATAAAATGATTCTGGTAAGCCCTTATTCATATCCTGAAAAGGAGCAGAGGCATCAGGGCTGAAAAACACCCCCATCTTTCCGCCAATAAAGAGAGAATCGTCATCAAGAAGAAGACTATCCCGAAAGGAAAAACGGTTCCAGTTATCATACTGATAACTGGTGCCAAGCCAACTTGCCGGAACCGACAAACTACTCAGTAGAGAGGGATGGTTAATAAAAATCCCGGTAATTCCCATAAAAAGGAAAATCGCCAGAAAGACGAGACCTACATATTTATGCAGCCATTTTGAATAATGGAAGAAAGATCTGAGTTTAAGCATAAGTTAAACAACGTAACATAAGCTCAGCCCAGATGCAAAACCAAGAATGATTATGAAAACGGCATGTATGAACAAAAATTCTTAAAAAATCATTTGAGGGTACCTTGTATTATCCGACGCAATAGTGATAGAATCAAGAATATAAAAAGGTGATAGTTACATCACAAAAGAAATCTTATTGCTGTAATTTATACAGATACAAAACAAAGAGAAAAGATTTTCATGAAGAAAATTCTTGGCCTGTTTTGCATTTTATTCATTTTCTTAACAACCTCACCATACGCATCCGAGCGTGCGGTGACCCTCCAACTCCCCTGGTTGCATCAGTTTCAATTTGCAGGCTACTATGCCGCTCTTGAGCAGGGATTCTATAAAGATGCAGGTTTTACCGTTACGCTAAAGGAAGGAAGACCTGGCCTGACTGCAATTAATGAGGTCACTAAAGGCAACGTAGAATATGGGGTGTCCCGCTCTGAACTTCTGGCTCAACGAATGCAAGGCGCGCCTCTCACCGCCCTGGCCTCAGTTTTTCAGCATTCAGCTATTATTTTCCTAAGCCTGAAAGAATCGGGAATCTCCAGCCCACTGGATATGGCAGGGCGTCGAGTTATGTTAATGGAAGGCACAAGTGCCGCCGAGCATCTGGCTGTTTTACGTAGTGAAGGTCTGTCCGAAGACAAGATCATCAGGCAACACTCCAGCTACAATATTGATGACCTTATTAACGGTAAAACCGATGTCTTTAATGC
>JAOZLI010000024.1:14922-16607 GCA_029934915.1 Desulfocapsa sp.
ATCATGCCGGAGCTGGTCGATATCGGCCATATGAACCCTGCCCGCTGGGAGCATATGGCCGAGATTTTTGTCCAGCTTGGTATGGCACCAGACTCCTATTCCCTTGACGGTTTCATTTACGATCCCAATCCTCCAATGGATAAAACCTTCATAATTAAGGTGGTGACGGGTCTTGTTCTGCTGTTTGTTATTTATGCCTTCCTGCTCCTATTACTATTCAATCATCGTTTAAAGCAACGCCTGAAAAAACAGAGCACCGAACTCAAAAAAACAGAACTGCGTTTTCAGGAACTCTTCAATAATATGCAGGATGGCGTTGCCATTTACGAGACAACGGCAGACGGCAATAATTTTTTTATCAAAGATCTAAATCCCTCCGGGCTGGCAACGGGTAAAGTACAAAAGGACGACATTCTCGGAAAAAATGTCAAAGAGATCTTTCCCGGCGTAGAAGAAATTGGTCTTCTCGATGTCTTTAGACGTGTATGGCAAACTGGAGAACCAGAAAATTTACCAGTCGTAAGCTATATAGATGACAAAATATCCCACTGGGCTGAAAATTATGTCTGCAAACTGCCTTCAGGGGAAATAGTTGCTATTTATTCAGATACAACAAAAAAGAAATTGATTGAAGATGAAGTACGTCATGAGAGAAACAATCTACGCAACATCCTCAACAGTATGGATGACGGTGTCTATATTGTTAACGCCCAGCATGATATTGAATATCTAAACCCCGTTCTGGAAAATGAATTCGGTGCCATCAATGATCAAAAATGTTTTGCCTATTTTCACGATCGCAGTGAAGAATGTCCATGGTGCAAGAATGAAGAGGTTTTTCAGGGTAAAACCGTTCATTGGCAATGGACTTCTCCTAAAAACGAGAAAACCTATGATCTCCTCGACACCCCCCTGACGAATCCGGATGGCACCATCTCCAAGCTGGAGATCTTCCATGATATTAGCGAAATCAAACTGGCAGAAGAAGCGCTTCTGCAAAAATCAGAAGAATGGGAAAAGACCTTCAACGCAATTCCCAGTATTATCACTCTGCAGGATACAGACAGAAGAATTATTCGAGCCAATCAGGCCACCTTTGATCTCTTTCAGATGGAACCCGAGGAACTTCTGGGAATGACCTGCCACAGCCTGTTTAGAGGAGAGGCTGCTCCCTGCTCAGAATGTCCAAGTATGGACTCACTACCAAACCATACAAATCACAGCAACATTATAGAGCACAAACAACTTGGCAAAGTCTTTCAGGTCAGTTCGGCGCCTATTTTAAATAAAGACAATGAGATACAGAATTTTGTCTATATCGCGCAGGATATTACCGAAAAAACAAAACTTGAAGAAGAACTTGTCCAGGCACAGAAAATGGAAGCCATCGGCACCTTGGCCGGTGGAATAGCCCATGATTTCAACAATATTTTGTCGGCGATATTAGGCTACGCAGAGATAGCCAAAATGGATCTTCCAGAAGGTAGTCAGGCAACACAGGATATCAACCAGGTGATTATAGCCGGCAACCGAGCCACAGAACTTGTCAAACAGATACTCACCTTCAGTCGCAAAACGGATCAGGTGAAGAGCCCGCTCCGTATCGCTGCACTTGTCAAAGAAGCATTAAAAATGCTTCGCTCGTCCCTTCCCACATCCATCGATATCCAACAAGATATTGCTGA
>JAOZLI010000024.1:16707-17905 GCA_029934915.1 Desulfocapsa sp.
GGCACAGGGCTTGGACTCGCAGTTATCCATGGTATTGTAGATGATTACAATGGATTTATAGAAGTAGAAAGTACACCGGGACAAGGAAGTACTTTCCGAGTCTATCTGCCTGCCACTGAAGAAAACGACACCACTAGCCAGGAGCCAGAAGAGCAGGCACCGTCTCCCACCGGTACTGAAAACATCCTTTTTATAGATGATGAACCTGCTATCATCCGTGTCGGTCAAGATATTTTAAGCCGCAGTGGCTACAATGTTACGGGTGAAACGAGTAGCCAAAAAGCATGGAAACTCTTTCAGACCAACCCCGAAGCCTTTGATCTGGTGATTACGGACCAGACAATGCCCGAGTTAACCGGATCCGAACTTGCCCAGGCCATGCTCAAGCTACGACCTGAGCTTCCCATTATCCTTTGTACGGGATATACCTCTGCCATATCTCAAGACGAAGCGTATCATATTGGGATAAAAAAATTTGTGTCAAAGCCGCTAAACATCAAAAAATTCATTACGATTGTCAGGGATGTACTTGACGAGAATGTCAAAGAGTAAGGGGGCATTAACCCCTGAGAAGAAAGGACTCGACAAAACTGCCAAAGGAATAAACAGCTGATGGCTTTAATGAACAATTCAAAATTCTTCCTGAAGTTTGTTCACCAGTACAGCCGCCTTTTTAAATTCAAATTTGCTCATATATCCATTAATCTTTTTCACCCTTTCAGATTCCTGCTCTGGAAAAAATAATTTTAACGCCGACCATTTCCGTGTAGCATTGAAATGATTTGCAAGCAGCATTTCCGTCAATTCTTTACAAAGCAGCGTAACATGCTTCAGGTATACAATATTGCGTATTAGAGAGCAAAAAAATTCACTTCCCGTCAACTCCAACGGTTTATATGGATAATTTGTGTTACAAGCCCTTAATTCCCCCAAAAAACTTATACAATTTCAACGACCATCAACATGTTATAGGTAAATATACCTATAAAAATGTAGCCATCACACGAGCTATATAGTTAGAATGCCTATTGAATAAAACAACAGCACGCCGTATCCTATAATTAAAGAATAGTTATTTTCACTACAAATTTCCATAAACAAAATAGCTTTTATAACCACTAAGTAGCTGGGCTATAATATTATAGGAGAAACAGTATGGGAAGAATGATTGTTTTTCGAGTTGTTGACAACAGAATGC
>JAOZLI010000452.1 GCA_029934915.1 Desulfocapsa sp.
ACACGTATGAAGCAATCCGTTGCATTTTTCACTGGTAAGCTTGGCATCTCAGAAGAAGATGTGCAGCAGGCCTTTGAAATTCAAAAAGAAAAAGGTCAGTCTCTGGTGCGAACACTTTCTCATCGGAGTACCGAGGAAGAGCTCAGTCTGATGCAGAAGCTGGGTGCTGAGCTTGCGATGGATGTTGTTTCCTCCCTTCCACCTGATATTAACGCAGATTTTACATCCACCGTCCCCATCGCATTTCTCAAAAAACATATTCTTGTTCCTGTAATTATTGCTGATGATGCCTTTATTGCGCTGAATGATCCCTTTGATTTTCAGTCGGTGGATGAGCTTCGACAGGTCTTGAATCTAGGTGACGTCCGACAGGTGCTTTGCCCCAAAGCTGCGATCATTTCAGCGATTAACTCTGCCTATGATATGACCCAGACCTCTGCCGAAGAGGTTATGCATGATATCGATGAGGAGGATACCGATGCCCTGTTTTCTGAAATTGAGGAAACCGGCGATCTTCTTGATGATACCAGCGATTCACCGGTAATTCGTCTTGTGAACCTGATGTTTTCCCAGGCGGTGAGGGATAAGGCCTCGGATATTCATATTGAACCCTATCAGCATTCATTGAAAATCCGGCAGCGACTTGATGGTATTCTCTATGATATGCTTAGCCCGCCAAAGCATGTACAGTCGGCTTTGACTTCCAGAATTAAAGTTATGGCAAATCTTGATATCGCCGAAAAACGGCTTCCTCAGGATGGACGTATTGAGTTGAAAGTGGGAAACAAGGAGGTGGATATTCGTGTTTCCACTTTGCCCACATCCTTTGGTGAACGGGTGGTTCTTCGTTTGCTCGATAAATCCTCTGTACTGCTTTCGCTTACTGATCTTGGAATGCCCGATGATCGCTTCATTCCTTTTACCGAACAGATACGATCTGCCAATGGAATTGTGCTGGTAACAGGGCCCACTGGTAGTGGAAAAACAACGACCCTTTATGCAGCGCTTACTTCCATTAATAATACTGATATTAATATAATTACGGTGGAGGATCCCGTCGAGTATCGAATCAATGGTATCGGGCAGGTGCAGGTGAATCCTAAGATTGATCTTACCTTTGCTTCTGGACTTCGTTCCATTGTTCGGCAGGATCCAGATGTTATTCTAGTGGGTGAAATTCGTGATACGGAAACGGCAGAGATTGCTATTCAGTCAGCACTTACAGGGCATCTTGTTTTTTCTACGCTACATACCAATGACTCGGCAAGTGCCATTACCCGTCTTATTGATATGGGGATTGAGCCCTTCCTTATTTCATCTTCTGTGAATGCGATTCTTGCTCAGCGGTTGGTTCGAATTATCTGTTCCCATTGCAAGGAATCCTATGTTCCCGATCCGGATGCTATGCGAAAACTCGGCTTTAGCGATGAAGAAATGGCAGGCAAAGAGGTTTACAGGGGGAAGGGGTGTGTTAAATGTCACCACACCGGATTTAAGGGGCGTTGTGGTATTTATGAGTTGTTACTTATGAATCAGGAGATGAAGAGTCTTATCTTGAACACAGCCAATGCGAATGAAATTAGAGAGAAGGGAATAGAATACGGGATGATAACACTGCGTCGTGATGGTGCTGATAAGGTGTTGCAGGGTATTACTACCATTGAGGAAGTCTTTCGGGTTTC
>JAOZLI010000453.1 GCA_029934915.1 Desulfocapsa sp.
AGCCAGCTGGTATCCGTCAAACAGGCTACTGACAAATTATCACAACTGATTAAAATGTTTGGCATTATAATCGACAAAGAGAAAACCATTTACAGCTTCCCCACCGCTGCCGTTTTACAAGGAGCAGCCGTGCAAGAAATAGGGCTAACCCGAACAAAAGCAGCAGCCATCAGATCACTTGCCACAATGGTCGTAGAGAAAACACTCTATTTTTCCTATAGTGCAGATCTTTCCACCACCAGAAAACAACTCCTCTCAATCAAAGGAATCGGCCCCTGGACAACAGAAATGATTATGATGCGATGTTTTGGTGCAGCTGATGCCTGTCCGGCAAGTGATCTTATTGTCAAACGAGCACTGGATCAAAACCTTGTAGACGAAAAACCCTGGAAAACAAACAGGTCATATATGACGCACTTTATCTGGAACGAGTTTGCAGAGACGCTCTCAAAAAAGCGGTAAACACTATGACTATCTATTACCACACCCTGGAAACAGCCATTGGCAAGATCCATATCGCAGCAGATGCAAACAACCTGCTGGTCGTCACCTTTGCTGATACCAACTGGGAAAGAATTAAAAAAAACTACTCCGATATTCAATACAAAAAAAATAGAATTATCACAAAAACAGAAAAACAGCTGCTGGAATATTTCGCTAAAGAACGCACAGAATTCACTCTGCCCATAGCTTTTTCAGGAACTGAATTTCAGGTTAAAACATGGCAGGCGCTCCTGACAATCCCCTACGGAGAAACCAGATCCTATTCCGACCAGGCTGCAATTATTGGTAATCCCAAGGCAGTACGTGCGGTTGGCAGGACAAACGGTCTCAATCCCATAGGCATTGTGGTTCCCTGTCACCGAGTGATCGGAAAATCTGGAAAATTAACAGGATATGCGGGAGGGCTGGATATAAAAGAATTTTTGCTTCGCTTGGAGGGACATTTCAACACATAAAACGTGACATTCCCGTCAAAATTCTTTTTTGTATGGGAATTCACTCAAATATGATAAAATCAAAAAAGTGAGGTGTTTCCCTATCATATAAAATTAAATAATATGCTTAAAAACCTACGACGCTTAACACGAAAAGACATCTTCCTCCCCGTTACAATCTCCGTTGAGAATGTAAATACAGGGGCAGTGTTAACGGACGCCCTTACCGGGCATATCACAAACCTGACAAAGCACGGGGCGTGCCTGTTTATGGAAAAAATCATGAAGGGAAGTTTTCATCTTTTCCACTCAACCAAAGAAAATGATTCTCTGGTTCTGCAACTCACTATCACCATGCCCCATGAAGGGGAGTGCCACACTATCACTGCTCGCCCTCTCTGGTTTGATATATTTCGAGATGAACAACGCCGGGGATTTAAAATTGGTATTGAATTCACCCAGCCGCCAACCAAAGAATTCTTTCATGCCTTATAAAATGAAAACTTGCCCCTTTTTATCTTTTATTCGGATCGATCTCCCGTGTTTTCATCGTATCAACTACTCCCTCTTAAAATTGCGGGCAACATAAGATTCCAAAACTTGCCGCCGCCGGTACATCCAGTGAACGTGTCATTGGATTCCCGCCCAGCAGGGCATGCCTGGCAGGTGGATAAACCGGGGGCACCATTCCAGGTACCACTGGAACACTCTCTAGCGCTGCTTGCTCC
>JAOZLI010000171.1 GCA_029934915.1 Desulfocapsa sp.
AAAATATAAATGTAGTTTTGTGTTTTTTGAATTTGAAGGTTATCATGCCTGCCTGGACATAATAACAAGAAATGTACTCGTCCATAAAATATCAACCATTCACGAAATTTAACCCCGGTATCTGAATTTGAAAGAGATCGACACCTCAGTCACAATGACACAAAAAACAGTGGTGATTACTGCTGCCGGCAAAGACGAACGAACAGAAGCTCTTGCCATTGAAGTGCCCTATAAAGTAGCCCTCAACGACAATGAAATTGGAGCCTCCATGGTTTTGGCCACTGGACTGGAAGAGTTTGGGGCTGGCTTTTTGTTTGGTCAGGGCTATATAACCGAAGTCGGCCAGGTACGCGAGGTGTTAGTTTGTCCAGAGGGACGCATCTCCGTACACGCTGCTGTGGAAGAGGGAAGCGAACCTAAAGAGGTCATTATCACTTCTGGGTGTGGCGGGACCGGTAAAATATCCAAAGAGATGCTGGAAGGGGCCTTCGATCCCTTGAATGAATGTACTATCAGTCTGGACGAGATAAACCAGTTTATCCGTGAAATGCTGAGTCAATCCCCCCTGGGCCCAGCCACACACTGCGTACACGGTTGTGGGCTCTGGGCAGAAGGAAAACTGCTGGGATTTTATGAGGATGTAGGCCGTCACAATGCGGTGGATAAGATCATCGGCGCCATTTTAATGGGAAAAATTCCGGCCAGTGGCGCAGTATACACCACCGGACGTTTGACCTCGGATATGGTACTTAAATGTGCCCGCATAGGGATTCCCATAGTGATGTCTAGAACAGCTCCTTCTTCTCTGGGGCTGGCCATTGCCAGACGTGCAGGGGTGACATTGGTTGGCTATTCCCGGCCTGGACGTATAAATGTTTTTAATGCTCCGGAGCGGATTACATTGAGTTAATGGATTCGACGAAAATATTCTCACTGAAAAAACTGTTTCTGCTAGGAATCTATGACCCGCGAATAAATCAAGGGATGTGGCTGAGCCTGGCAACCGGACTTCTCTACCTGCTCTTTTACCTCTGTGACCATACAGAACCAGCCATTATAGCAATCCTTGCCATTTTGCCGTCACTTATGGCAGGTGTTGACAGGCCCGGCCCACGGCTGACCATACGACTTTTACGAATTATCCTTCTCTTTTTCTTCAGCTCTTTTCTGGTGCTGATTCTCAGCCGTGCCGGTGTCCCTCTGGCTATTCTTTTCTTTCCACTTATTTTTGCCTTTGCCATGTTTGCAGTGTATGGAAACGAATCCGGAAAACTTGGAACAGCGGCCATGCTTGTGGCAACGATGTCGCTCAGCTGGCCCCCTTCGGCGCCTCTTCTCAATTTCCCTTTGTTAATCAGTTTGGGGACACTCTGGTATGGAATCTGTGCACGGCTGTGGATGGTCTGGTGGGGACACCGGGTACTACGGGATATTCTGGCCCGACTTTTTACAGCCATTGGTAAATATTACACCCTGAAATCACGACTACTTCGGGTAGAAGGTGATAAAGACACTTTTGCCGCCATCTACCAACTGCAGAAGAATGTGTACGATCTCATCAACCAGAGTAAAACCTACCTGAACCGCTACAGTACAACAGACGATGACCGGGAGTTGAAGAAACTGGAACAGAATTTTTTCTTTGCTGTGGATCTGATGGAATTATTGCAGTCTAATCAGCATAAACTCGACGAGATGCGGGAATTTATCAACTCATCTCATTTTGGCCCCATGTATTCCAGGGTGGCTATTGCAGTGGCGGCCGGATTACAGAAGAAATCCATTGCCATTCGCACCAGGCGGGAAATAACAATACGAACCGGTATTACTTTCACAAGCTTTGAGGAAGCCCTCCTGACCAGCAAAGAAGCAAAATCCCCCTTCGTTCGTTCTCTCACACTTCACCTTCAAGCGCTGAGAGCACTACTCACCAGTCAGCAACCGGTATTTATGCGACCCCTTGCCACACCTGCTGCTAACGAAGGACTGATACCAACATTCAAACCGCACATCAGCTTTAAATCTCCAGTTTTTCGATATGCGCTGCGCCTGGCAGTAACTATCTCTTCCGGGACGCTTTTGGCAGAAGCACTGCACCTTGACAAAAGCTACTGGCTGCTGCTTGCAATTTTACTCGTGATGCAGAGTGGCTACCTGCTCACCAAAACCATGATTGGCCAACGTATAATCGGGACGCTGGCAGGTGTATCCTTAGGCCTTGTACTCATACAACTGCCAGCAGATGGCAGACTTGTACTGCTTGTGGCAACTCTTGCAACTGCACTCTTCTCTCTCAGCATGATTTTTCAACACAAAACCTGGTCTATTATCGGTGTTACTGCCCTGATAATTCTTGGCTACGAGTTTGCATTCAGCAACGGCGAGGAGATGGTATACACAAGACTTCTGGATTCACTGCTTGGCTGCAGTCTCGCCTTTGCTTCTAATATTTTCCTCTGGCCGCAGTGGAACGGTGGAGGAATTAAGCGATTGATCAAAGAAACGCTTCTAGCCCAGGAGGATATCCTGATCTTCTCCATTCGTGCACTCTCGGACAAAAGTATCAAATTTGAGCAACTAACCCGCAGACGCCTGAAACTCTATACGGCACAAAACAATCTGCTGGCCAGTTATCAACAAATGCTGCGGGAACCGCAACATACCAGGGAATATGTAAATTCATTGGATCAGGTACTCGGACATTTTGTAGCAACAGCTGCCCATATCAATGCCCTTCTACCCATAAGCAGAGAGCTTGCTCCCATGCCAGCAGAATTGACTGAGCATATGGAGCGTGCCGTTATTGCAACCTACAGTCGCTGCGGCAAAACATTTATTCTCGAACCTATTGATCTGCTCGAAGAATTGAAGATTGTCTACAAGATGCTGCAGCAGATAAAAGAGAAGGATGATGATCCACAGCATTTCGCCATTATTCATCTGCTGGAAATCATTTACGAACGCCTGGATACTATTTTTGGAATTCTCGATTTTTGTGATTCCGGACCTAAATCCCCTTATGATACTGGGCTTTAGTCGAAGGGGATATAACGTTATTCAGCTCCTTGGTCGCCTCCAGATTTCCATCAATACTCTTTGCAACGAGTCTGACTATCTCGGTTTTATCCCTGGCAATGGTCGTTTTAGTCTTAATTTCTCGAAGGTCAATACAATAACCGGAAAAATGATCGGACAGATCTGTAAGAATATCGGTATTCAAAAAATTCGTTTCGTTATAAATAGTATGATAATTTCCCTGTGATTTTTCTATTAGAAAGGTTTTTCCTTTTCCATTTGTAATGGAAGCCTTTTTCGCACATGTTTCAATACAGCTCTCGTCAATTCTATACTTCTGACATCCGGTTACCTGATGAAAAAGGCACTGCCTGCTGGTCATCAATATAATGGGGTGATAAATACTGTAATAAAACTTAAAACCCGCAGGTTTTTGAATCCTTTTTATCTGCGTTTTCTTGAGCTCATTGGAAATAAAGGCACCAGTGCAATTAAAGTTTTCCTTTAAAGAGAGTACGCTAAAAGAATTAACAATATTAAGCTGAGGACCGGCAATCCAGGCAATACCTCTTTTATTCGCTTCATAGGCAATTCCTGTATTATTGGTGACTATCAATTTCACTTGTGCCTGATCAAGGAATTTTACTGCAGCCTCAAACTCTTCTCCTATTATCACTGAAGGAAACCAGGGAATTACGGTGGGATTCTCTATGAAAACATTCACTATTTCAGTATAATTCTTGAGAATAGCACTGGGTAGCTGAAAATAAATATCTGCCGAAGTCTCACGACAGAGGAATAAATCGTCCACTGATGCAATCAATACAGCAAGTGTGGAGCTGGTTATTTCACCATGCTGACTTGTTAAGTGGGGAACATCGATGGGAGCAACGGGATTTCTCGCACCATTCAGAAGAAACAGTATTCTATTTTTTATTGCTGTCAGTTCTTTAAATGGAAGGAAGAGATCACTCTGAAAATTTTCAAAGTTCAGCTGCTGGACAAAATACGCAGTATCATTCAGGGGCGCTAATCGTTTTTTCACCTCCTCACGACTGAGTATTTTCTTCTCCGTGGCTGTAAGAGTAATCTTGGAAGCCACAATAAAGGAAGTATCAGGTGTTTCTATTACCAATTCTAAGGTGGAACCAACTTTTCCGGAAACAGAAATAAACAGCGGTAGCTTTTCGATTCGTAACTTCTCTATGTTCTTCTCTACCCTTCTAATAATCTCGGTTCGAGCATCATAGATTTCTTTCTTAGCTCTTTCGAGACCATCAACACCAGAATACCCTGCATGCTCAGCAAGATAATGGGCAGAATTATCCCGGGGATTATCAATAAACATATCCTTATTGATATCGCCCGTTAAAAAACCATTGGAAAAATCACGGTTAAAAACGCTATACAACTCGCTCCTGTCACGACTAACCAGCCCTTCCCGACAGAAGCCATCGACCTGTTTTCTCCAGGAATCAACCACAGTATAGATATAGTGAAACTTTTTGATTCGGCCTTCAATTTTGATGGAATCAACTCCGGCCTCATCGAGCTCTTTTAAATTTGAATAGTCAGAAATATCCTTCAGATTAAGAGGATACTGGACGCCTTCTGAGGTTGGATCATAGGCGTCCCGGCAAGGCTGGCTGCACCTGCCACGATTCCCGGATTTTCCACCATGAACGGAACTCATATAGCAGATACCAGAAAAGGACAGACAATGGGAGCCGTGTACAAAGACCTCAGTCAGGATATTATTTTTGTGGCCGACAGCAGCCAAGGGTTTAATCTCTGCAAGGCTTAATTCCCTTGAAAGATTAACACGATGCACACCAAGTGCATGTAAAAACTGAATTTGTCCACGATTATGGGTGGTGAGTTGCGTTGATGCGTGAACAGCAAGCCCGGGAAAATAGTTTGAGAGAAGATACAATAAGCCGAAATCCTGAACGATAACGCCATCGACACTGGTGTTAGCCAGTTTATTCAACAAATTTACAAGGGCAGGGATTTCACTCTCTACGATGATGATATTCAGAGTGATAAAAATCGAGCAGTGGTGCTGATGCGCAAGATGTAAAATGGCATCCAGATCAGCAAGGGAGATATTTTGCGCACGGTTTCTGGCGTTAAATCTGTCTAAACCGCAATAAATGGCATCGGCCCCGGCCGCAATTGCCGCTTTTATAGACTCAATATCTCCTGCTGGTGCCAGTAACTCGATTTTTCTTTTCATGAAGTAATTCTAATATAACACTCACCTGCTGTAATGTTATATTTTTATCAAAAAGCGACACTCTCTATCCCCCGCAAGTATTGAGCCTTCCATAACTACATCCACATACCTGCCAAGTCCAAGAGCAAACTTACGTTTTATCTTACCAAGAGTACAATAACACAAAGCCTTTGATGTTTTTTGAGTATCCTGACTTACTAATGGACAAGAACACTTTTCAAAAATAACGAAGTATTCTTCACCTTCTCTGGTAAGGCGCCATTCTTTACATAAGTTGTCTAAAAAATCAGACTCGCTTTCGGAATTATTTTTCATGTCTTTTACTTTCTCGTCAGTCAAACGTGAAAAAGGACATTTTTCGCCACAGGCCCCCATTATTTTTTTTAACGTGGGCTTGCTTACATGTCTAGCTTGTGTATTAATCAACTCTTTAATCCAAACAAGTAATTTCTCATTTTCGTTTCCAGGGTTCACTAACGATGGTATTTCAATGTTCATATGGTCTCCGTTTTGCAAAAATGATACTATTCCACGTCTAAATTTTTCGATCGTTGCCACGCACCAAAAATATAATCCAC
>JAOZLI010000454.1 GCA_029934915.1 Desulfocapsa sp.
TTACTGATTGATTATGAAAAAACACCTTCTTATTGTCGAAGACGAAAGCCTCATCCTGTTCAGTCTTGTCACGGCACTGAAATCAGATTCTCTCCAGGTGACAACGGCTGCAAATGGCACCGCTGCCCTGAAAGAAATTGATGCTTTTTCTCATTACGACCTCTTTATCATTGACCTGAGTCTTCCTGACATGAACGGTGAAGAGCTACTTAAAAGGATCAAAGCAAACCACCCCCTGGCAAAATTCATCATCCTGACGGGAAGGTTTCTGAACAAGCAGGCCATGCTCAATGGTGTGGAGGATGCTGCTGATCTGGAACCTTTTCATTTTATTTCCAAACCCTTTGATATCGAAGAAATTCAGGAAGTGGTCTTTCAGGCACTTTTTGAAGAAAATGCCGAATAACGAATCTCGAATATCGAAGTATTTTCTTTTCCTTCTGCGGTTCGACATTCAATATTCGACGTTCGACATTCCCTGCCCTGTTCTCTAAATTCTTGACCATTGCCCCAATTTAATTTACTATTGAGCCCTTATTCATTTCAATACTCAAATCTTTCCCCGCATTCTCAATGCGTGCAATGATTCGAAAAGCTTTTATTATATTTTTTATAGAGAGGACCCATCATGAAACTCGCTGTCCTGAAAGAGACTGAAGAGGGCGAAAACAGGGTCGCTATCATCCCGGATTCCATCAAACGGCTGAGCAAGAAAGGCTTTGACGTTCTGATTGAGACAGGCGCTGGCCTGGCATCCGGACACAGCGATCAGGATTACACGGATAAAGGGGCCACCATTGTGGGCTCGGCCAAGGAACTTATCGACCAGAGTGACTGTATCGTGAAGGTTCGGCCGCCATCCATGGAAGAGGTGGAGACCCTGAAAGACGGATCTTTCTATATTTCCATTATCCAGTCCACCCTGCGCCATGACCTGGTCAAAAAGCTCCAGGAAAAGAAAATCACCGCCTTTGGCCTTGATATCATTCCCCGCACAACCCTGGCCCAGTCCATGGATGTTCTTTCCTCCATGAGTACCATCTCCGGCTACAAAGCAGTGCTTCTTGCCGCTGACAACATCAACAAATTCTTTCCCATGCTGATGACTGCCGCAGGAACCGTAGCTCCAGCCAAAGTCCTGGTGCTTGGTGCCGGTGTTGCCGGCCTCATGGCCTGTGCCACAGCCAAACGTCTCGGCGGTGTAGTTGAGGCATTTGATGTTCGTCCCGAGGTGAAGGAACAGGTCAATTCAGTTGGTGCCAAGTTCGTTGAAGTACCCATGGAAGAAGATGGTTCCGGCGGCGGCGGATATGCCAAAGAGATGTCCGATGAGTACAAGAAAAAGCAGGCGGAACTGATCTCCAAGCACATTGCAAAGTCTGATGTGGTTATCCCCACAGCACTCATCCCCGGCAGGAAGGCTCCCATTCTGATCAGTGAAGAACAGGTTAAATCCATGAAGCCCGGATCGGTTATCGTAGATCTGGCGGCTGAAATGGGCGGCAACTGTGCGGTTACCACACCTGGTGAGAATACAGTTGTCCATGGCGTCCAGATCATCGGTCACGCCAACCTGCCCTCCACCATGTCTTTTCATGCCTCGCAGATGTTTTCCAAGAATATAGAAAAATTCCTCTTCCACCTCTGTGACGAGAACGG
>JAOZLI010000172.1 GCA_029934915.1 Desulfocapsa sp.
TTCTTTTTAAAGATGATAACTTTCTTCGCTTTGCCCTGCTCAGCAATTTTAGCGATAACTTTTGCATTCTCAACGACAGGACGACCAATCTGAATATTTTCGCCATCTGCCACCATTAATACATCAGTCAGTTCCACCGTGTCACCAACAGCACCTTCAAGCTTTTCTACACGAAGCTGATCACCGTTAGCTACCTGATACTGTTTTCCGCCGGTTCTTACAATTGCATACATTCCTACATCCTCTCGATATGTGGTACTTCAATAATTTCAATCATGAATAAAAGAATCCTTCTATAAACCTTTTTCATGGAAGAATGTCAACATCTTTCGAAACTGGCACAACAAAAAAAGGCAATCTCAACCGATATTAGCCGAGATTGCCAAAATTTATCCAAAAGCGCTAAGGATTCACTCAAAAAAGTTACTTACAAACCTAACCTGACCCGTTCCTTCTCTTGACGAATAGCACAAGCCTTGATAAAAGCGCCTTCTTTACCATGTTTACGGACAGAGACGGAAGTCTTCCCCTGTTTACCCTCTGTGGTAACCCAGCTGATTTCATAGCGGTTGAACTTTTCATTGAGACGAACCCCAACGACACCAGTACCGGAATTACTCACCGTCACAAGATGTTTATTCGTGCGTATCTTACCAAGCTTTTTTTCTGTAGCGTCGCGCCAGGCAACTGCAGCTAAAAGACTAGAGTACCGTCCTCCGCATTTCTTATCGGAAAAGAATTTGGAATGCGTCTTCCTTTGGAACCGAACCCTTACGTACCATCCGTGAGTTCGTTTTGATTCCTGGTCGATACGAGCAACATCTTTATGTTTTTGGAGCAAAAACTCCTGCTGTTTTGATTTATCCATTATAGTTCTCCTTTTGTTTGCTACCCGCTAGGAGCTTGTCCGAGAATACCCTTTCGGAGTCTCGTACCTCGCTTACCTGCCCAAACTCTTCGTTATTTATAAAAAATAATGCTCGGAATATTAACTATATGCCTGCGCTTATTTTGTATAAATGCCTCGATTTTGAACAAAATGCCTATTCTCGAACAAGCTCCTAGTATATAATGTAAACATTTTCGAAAAATAATCACTGCCACATCCAAAAGTCAGGGAGCAACTGCTTAGCCTGCAGGAACAGTAATGACATCGATTAATGTGATACTAACTTTGACAGTCAGGCTTTGTCAATAAGTATCAATAAGCATTTACTAAAATAGCTAAAACGCCTAGTCATAATGCCTAGAGCCTCTTCTGAGAATTATTCATGCAACCAAAAAGCATCCTTTTATTACTAAAACATACCCAGCTGATATGACACTTGAAAAAGACAATTTCCATACATTTTGTAACACTATACGTACCCTTCGTTCGCCAAAAGGTTGCCCATGGGACAAAAAACAAACTATCCAAAGTCTGCAAAAATATATAAAGGAGGAAAGTGAGGAATTACTTGAAGCAATGCGGTCAAACGACCCTGCTCATATTTGCGAAGAATCGGGTGATCTGCTCTTCCTTCTTGTTTTATTAGCTGAAATCAATCAGGAAGCCGGTAATTTTTCAATGGCAGACGTACTTGAAACAATAAACCAAAAAATGATAGGTCGACATCCGCACGTATTTGCCGGAATTCCCATTGGAAGCGAAGAAGAACAAAAAAAACAGTGGGAAAAAATCAAATCTGAAGAGTCCCTGAAAAAAACAAATTGACACAAGCCTTCAGGCATTGTATTTTTGTTGGTTTTGTTATGAAGATGCGTTTAAAATAAACGCACAACTTTTCCACATAGTGTGGAAAAGCCCTCTTCGCTCTTGCATTTTATGGAAGAGCCACCGGGAAATATTCCCTTATCATGAGTCCACGAGGAGGAACTTATGCGCAGGTATGAAACGATCTATATTCTTCGTCCCAGTCTGGGAGAAGAAGAGATCACCAAAGTAATTGAAGGTACAAACACTATTCTCAGCTCAGACGATGGAGAAATCATCGCACTCGACAAATGGGGATTACGCAAGCTTGCCTATCTTATCAAAAAAGAATCCAATGGCTATTATGTTTTCTGTGACTACGCCACAGCTCCCGCCAATGTGTCTGAGATGGAACGTAAGTTCCGTATTGATGATGCAGTCATGAAGTACATGACAGTAAAACTTGCTGATGCAATTGATACAGATGGTATTGAAGCTGCCCGTGGTGATTATGAAGCCGCTAAAGTTGCTGCTGCCCAAGCTGCTGAAGAAGCAGATCAGGAAAAAGATGAGCAGAGTGACAACAAAAAAGAACCGGTAAAAGAAGCTGTCACAGAAGCAGTTAAAGAACCCGTTCAAGAAGCAGCTAGCGAGACAGAAGAAGTAAAAGAGACTTCAGGAGAATAACATGCCCCCTAAAAAACGGATTTTTCATAGAAAAAGAGTCTGTCGTTTCTGCACAGATTCAGAAATGATCATTGATTATAAAGATGCTAAAGTTCTTCGTAATTTTGTTACCGAACGTGGAAAAATTATTCCTCGTCGTATATTCGGAACATGTGCAACCCACCAGCGTCAAGTATGCGAAGCTATTAAACGTGCCAGACAGATCGCACTGCTTCCGTACTCAGGTAACACCCCAAGGGGATAAGTCTGATTGACGATTGAACGTATGAACCCGGAAACAGATAATCCTGCTGGCAAAAACTTTGCTCAGCATATTTTACTTGTCAGTGCAGTAATTCTTCTGCCTGGGTTTTTAGGAGCTATATTTGGCTGGATACATATGCTCCTGCCTCTGGTCGTTTTCTATTATCTAATACGATACGGGAACAACAGCGGCAAAAAATACATCCTGTTCGGATGTGTACTTGCTTGTGCAGCAGGCCTGATCTTTCAGATTTTTGAGCAACTATTGTTTGCCCTGACCCTGATTCCAACCGGTTTTATACTGGCTGATTCAGTGAACAGAAAAGAAAAGCTCTATATTGCCGGCTTAAAAGGAACCCTTGCACTTATCGGTACCTGGGTTGTAGCCGCTTCCATTCTTTCTGTTGGCCTGGAGCATCATCCTTACACGTTACTGGTTACGTCACTAACGCAAGGGATGGACGAAGCTCTGGCCTATTACAAGGCAAACAGTACGGTATCGGCGGAAACGCTGTTCCTGTTACAGGAAACATTTAGAGAGATGAAATTCTGGATTCCGAAGGTATTACCCGGGGTTCTGATCTGCATCACGCTTCTTGTTACCTGGGTTACCATGGTTATGGGCAACAGGTTGCTGTTCAAGAAAACCGGTTCAAGGCCTTGGCCTGAATACCGATTATGGGTTCTGCCAGAAAAACTGGTCTGGATCCTGATTACTTCTGCTGCTCTGGTTATCATACCAACAGTTGGAGGTAGAACGATTGGAATCAATGTGCTGTTGGTCAGTGGGCTTCTGTATTGTTTTCAGGGACTCTCCATTTTAGTGTTTTATTTTTATAAGTGGAGTGTACCAGTATTTTTACGCAGCATCATTTATGTCATACTTTTCTTTCAATCCTTTGGGGCAATCATTCTTGCCATTATTGGAGTAATTGATGTATGGGCAGATGTGAGAAAACTAAACAGTCCCGAGCAGGAAACTGATACTTAATATTTTACAACTTTATACGAATCCTTCATATTATCGACAAAATGAAGGTAGCCATAGGAACTCTAGGAGACCAAAATGGAAGTTATTTTAAAAGAGACTATCGACACCCTTGGCAGGGAAGGCGATGTCGTAACCGTGAAAGCGGGTTACGGACGCAATTATCTTCTTCCCCAGCAAAAAGCAGTTATGGCAACACCTGCCAATATAGCGATGGTTGAGCAAAACAAAGCTGATATAGAAGCACGTATCAACTCTGACATGGCAAAAGCTGAGGCACTTGCCAAGAAGCTTGCCGGCACCACAATTACCATCGCAATGCTCACCAGCGACGAAGAACGTCTTTTCGGTTCTGTAACAGAATCTGATATCAGCAAAAAACTCGCTGAAGAGACAGGTGTTGAGCTTGAGAAGAAACAAATTCTTCTTGTTGACCCCATTAAAGCACTGGGTGAGACTGTTGTTACCTGTAAGGTCGGATATCAAACAGTTGTTGATATCACCATCCAGGTTGTACCTCTACAAGAAACTGAAGAAGCCTGATATAGTTAACGGATTTCTTCTATTTCATATTGTTCCTGTCTTAAGGCCTCACAGCCAAAAGCAGGAACAACTTGCAGCACACTGTCAGAGATCTTTCTTTGCACAGTGTGTTGTTATTTGGTAACTATCAGGTTATTAGCCTTTTAGGCTGTAGGCCATGGGGTAAACCTGTTTTCCCTAACAGCCTAAACACCTTCAGTCTATTGCCCCTGATCAGTTACTTTATTTGAGTGATTCCACTTTTTTACGTAGAATATGAACTATCCCCCACCCGATTTCAGTAACGAGCCTCAGGGCACTCCTCAAAAAATAAGCGGGAGAATGCCCCCACAGAATGTTGAAGCAGAGCAATCGGTGCTGGGCACCATTCTTCTCTCGGATCATTCGCTATCCACAGTCCTTGAAGTTATCATAAGTGAAGATTTTTACAAAGATAGTCATAAGCTTATTTTTGAGGCAATGATTGTCCTCTTTGAAAAAAATGAGCCGCAGGATATCATCACCATTTCCAATCTGTTAAAGGACAACAATCAGCTAGATGATGCGGGAGGTATCGGATACCTTGCCACCCTGACCTCCATTGTCCCGGTTACCTCAAACCTTCTCTATTACGCAAAAATCATACGCCAGAAAGCGGTTCTCAGAAACCTTATCACTGTAAACACTGATATTGCCAGTCGTTGCTACGATGAACAAGGTGATATTGACGTACTGGTCGACGAAGCAGAACAGGCTATATTTGAAATTGCCCGTTCAAAATCAGATCAGGGCTTTACCGCCTTAAAAGATATTGTTCCAGAGGCCTTTGCCTCCGTGGAACAGCTTGCCCAACGAAAAGAAATGATCACCGGAGTCCCCACCGGCTTCCCGGAACTTGACAAAATGACGGCGGGTTTGCAACCATCTGATCTTATTATTCTTGCCGGACGACCATCCATGGGCAAGACAGCCTTTGCCATGAATATTGCCCAGAATGCCGCAGTCGTCAACAAAATTGGAGTGGCAGTATTCAGCCTTGAGATGTCAAAAGAACAGCTTACCATGCGCTTGCTGTGCTCGACAGGGCATGTTGATTCACAGCGAGTTCGAACAGGAAGACTTCAGGATGACGACTGGCCGAAACTCGCCCGGTCGGTGGGTATGCTGGAAGAATCTCCCATATATATTGATGATACAGCAGCAATCTCTGTCCTTGAAATGCGAGCCAAGGTTCGAAGACTTTCAGCGCAGCATCCTCTAGGACTCATTATTGTCGACTATCTACAGCTCATGCAAGGGCGTGGAAAGATTGAGAACAGAACTCAGGAAATCAGTGAGATATCCAGATCGTTGAAGGCCATGGCCAAGGAATTAAAGGTCCCCGTCATCGCTCTTTCCCAGTTAAATCGAAGCCTTGAAAGCAGAACTGACAAACGCCCCATGATGTCAGATCTCCGGGAATCAGGTGCAATCGAGCAGGATGCTGACGTAATTTGCTTTATTTACCGGGATGAAGTCTACAACAAAGCTGAAGATAATCCGCAGAAAGGTATTTCAGAAATTATTATCGGTAAACAACGAAACGGCCCCACAGGCACTGTCAAATTGACATTTATTAAAGAATTCACTATGTTTGAAAGCCTCAGTAACTTTGATGAACCTGGTGAATTTCAGGCATAGAAC
>JAOZLI010000455.1 GCA_029934915.1 Desulfocapsa sp.
CATTTTTTGTTTAATTACGACGTACCATAGTACGCCGAAATCAATCAAAAAATGCGCGCCTCGCATCTGAAGTTTTTTACTTAGCCATCTTAGATTTGAGATTTTTCGAGTGTATCAACTTTCGTTAAGAAAAATTAATATCAGATTAAATAAAAAATTCTATACAACTGTCTATTAACTGGGAAACAGGGAGTATGGTCTATGCTTCCGAGATATACTATATTGCCTGGGAATGTATACTATATAAGTATCCTTTGCAACCAGTCACTAGTTTTGTCCTATCGCCTAAAAGCTCGACTAGGGATCATTCGTGAAACTATTGGCCACAGTGAGTAAACATCCTAGCGAAACGGAAAGAGGTAGCTCATCCATGAGTTCATACGAAGCAGGATTTTTCTCAGGAAAGCGACCTGTTTACCTTCTTCCGAGTAGACGGCAGCCTGGCCGAATGCACCCCCTGGAAGGGTTTCTGCATACGATTCAAATTCCGGGGCTGTAATCTTCAGTATTACGGGCATTCTGCCTCCTTTCATCTTTGTGGACATGTCAGAGAGATTGCCGGAAGTCTGGAGTTCACCCTCAGACAAAACAGGCACGACAGTTTCTACTTCTGCAGCAAAAACCTCTCCGGGAATTGCATCAAAAGCTACCTCGGCATAATTCCCCACGTCTAAACGTGCCAGATTGTTTTGTCTGAACCAGGCAACAAAAGTAAAGGAGTCTGAGTTGATGAAAACCATTGCCGGTTTTAACGGGGTTGCGACTACATACATTCCTTCATTGATAAAGAGTTGGGAAACAAAACCATCAGCGTTCGCTCTGACCACTGTTTTCTCCAGATCAAACGTGGCATTTCCAAGCTTCCCTGTTACGTCACCGACCTTTGCCTCTATGGCATCCAGATCTTTCTGATTTCCTGCCTTTCTTCGCACAAGCTCCTGGGTTCTTGCCAAATCGATTTCCAATGATTTTAACTGGGCGGTTAATGAGTCCACCTTGTACTGAAATGGCACAGGATCAATTGAAAAGAGGATATCACCCGCTTTCAAAGGTTGGTTTGGTTTTACATTAATAGAGATTACTCTGCCGGCGACATTAGGAATAATAGGGGTAGTATAAAAATATTCGCGACTTACCGCTGAGTAAGGGTGTTGATAGTTCATTAAAGAGAGCAGTGTCCCTATGATGAACAAACCTCCTAAAACGGCGGTGGAAAGCGTCCATCGTGTAAGCGGAATCTTAAAAATGCGAAAAATTGCCATACAAAACATGTTGTATATAAGCATTAATAACCAGCCCATTATTTTTCTCCTCTCTTGGTAGTCTCTGTAGACTCAAAGGCATCAACACGACTTTGAAGCTGAGCAATCTGTTCTTTTAGTACTTTGGCCTCCCCTGGAGCGATACTCTTTGGTGACTGAAAGCCCCATCCACGATCTTCTCTATACAGTGTCGACCAAATCCATAAAAATGGCCACACCAAATGCAAGGTAAAGAGGCTGATCCAGCCGGCAATTAAAATAGAGTCCTGATGAGGGTGATTTCGCTTTTTTGCAATATCATAAGGGATATTAGCCAAGGCAATCACTGCATAAAACAGAGAGATAAAAATGAAAAACAGTAAAAACAGCGAAAAATAGTCGTAAAATA
>JAOZLI010000456.1 GCA_029934915.1 Desulfocapsa sp.
ACACCTTTGCCGGTCTGAGTGTTCAGTTGGCAGTATTTAGTTGTCTGTTACTGAAAACTTTTAACAATACAAAAAGGACGCAATGTGTCCAAAATTTAGCACTCATTAAAAGCACGTTGACGATGTCTATATTAATTACATTCCCCAAGACGTCTGCCGGTCATTGTATTTTTAATCTGCATGTTGCCTCCCCCTGTAATGGTCATATTCATGACACCATTCATGCTATTGCCATTGTAGGTCACTGATCCCGTACCTTTCATTCCACCACCTTGACCGCCGCATGAGATTTTCCACGATAAGGTATTTCCGTTGGAAACAATGTCGGTCACCTGACATTCCTGATTTGCATTTTTACTCATGGGAACCATATCATCAGCAGTGATACACTGAACATGAGTCACAGATTGTGGAGGCATTCCCGCCATTTCCGTCTGGGTGGTGATTTCCCATTTACCCGGATTCATATGAGTACCAGCACAAACCATAGAAAATGATACAGTTATAAAGCTGACAAGTGTGATCATAAATAGTTTTCGTAGCATTTTTATCTCCTCTTTTTTGTTATTAATTGTACTTTTTATATCTTGGCTGAACCCTTGTTGTAACTTAGCTTCCAATGGTACCAAATCCAATAAGGATGAGGAAAACACCTAGTAATATTAATCCAATACCCTATGATTAGGCAGTTAACACAGGTAAAGGTGCAGGATCTGCATTAATACAAGCATACAGAAGCCTATCAAAGGCTTGGCGAGGCCAGTATCTCCGATTAAAGCGGTAAGCAAATTCAGCGAGAAAAGCTTTTCTGTACTTAGGAAACACACCATGATGAGTAGAAAGAAGGTATCGTTTTAAATTAGAAGTAATGATATTAATCCACTTCAAATGTTCGTGCGTTTTTTCTGGTTCTTTCATCTCAACTGATCGCTCGTGTTTATAGCCCTCCTTTTGGGCTTTAATATACACACCTGATCCATCGGATTTTATTGTGCTTCCAGTACGTATATTCTTTTTTATTGCAGGCACCACATGTTCTTCATAAATTGTTTCGAGTTCTTCAAATGACAAGAACCTTGGCCCTCCTTGAGAATTTTCTTCTACAGCTATCAGGAAGGGTGTTTTGTTGTCGCCTTTTGAGCGGCGTTCATCCAGGGACTGTTTGCCTCCTATGAGGATTTCGTCTGTTTCAACAGTACCGCTTAACGTATAAATGCTATCACGCTGGGCCATCGCTTGACGAATTTTATGCCCCATTAGCCATGCAGTGTGATATGAACCTAGTCCAAGCTGTTTTTGAAGATACAGCATTGAGACACCTTTTTTAGAGGTCGCCATAAGGTAAATTGCCCAAAACCACTTGCGCAAAGGAACTCGGCTCTTGTGAAAGATTGTGCCAGCCGTAGGATAAATTTGTCTATGACATTGACGACATTCAAACACTTTTCGTGTTTGAATGAAATCCAGCTTGCTATCAATACAATGGGAACATGTGACGCCGTCTGGCCACCTCATTTTGACCAAATAATCCAAGCAAATTTGTTCCGTTGAAAATTTATCCTGAAAATCTAGTAATCTGATATCATTATAGGGCTTTTTCTTTGTCATGCACTAAAGATAACACAACCTGTCTAAAGTGCATAATCATA
>JAOZLI010000457.1 GCA_029934915.1 Desulfocapsa sp.
ATTAATGAGCAAATCAATGAAAACAGTACAGTAGCCGAGTCCATTTCATCGGATATTGCCAATGTAACAGTTGTTGCCCGGGAAGTGACAGTAAGTAGCCAAAAGGTAGACAAAAGTGCAGAGGATCTTGCGGGTGCCGCTCGTTCTTTGACGGATTTGGTTGTTCGCTTTACTGTTTAGGAGCTGGGCAACAACACTCACCATGAAGGACATGATGAACATGAAGTTAAAAGATTAATTCGCTATTGTTCTTTTCTTCATGCCCTTCGTGTGCTTCATGGTGAATAGGTTTTTACGAATCCATCACCTATCACACCTCAGTAAAATCAGATGGCGGTTTACGCAGAAATTTCAAGAATTTTGATTTTTCAACAGCATTGGAATAGGCATCATCCGCACTAATCATACGTTTCTCCAGATACATCATAATCGCATCATCCAGAGTCTGCATACCGTATTTCTTCCCCGTCTGCATAACTGAGGCTATCTGGTAGGTTTTTCCTTCTCTGATCAGGTTTCGTACCGCAGGAGTTGCAATAAGCACTTCAAGTGCAGCACAGCGACCTTTGACATCAGTTCGTTTAAAAAGCGTCTGGGAGACAACAGCCTTTAAAGCATCAGACAGTGTTGATCGAACCTGGCCCTGCTGATTGGCCGGAAAAATTTCAACCACACGATCAACAGTCTTCATGGCATTAATAGTATGCAGGGTGCCAAAAACAAGATGGCCGGTCATGGCAGCTTCCATGGCAAGGGAAATCGTTTCAAGATCCCGCATCTCACCAACCATGATTATATCAGGATCTTCACGCAACGCTCCACGAAGTGCTGCTGTAAAACTCTTGGTATGCTGCCCAACCTCACGATGGTTAATAACGCATTTCTGAGAACGATGGACAAATTCGATAGGATCTTCAATTGTTAAGATATGATCTTTTCGATTACGGTTGGCTTCATCCACAATGGCTGCAAGGGTCGTTGATTTACCAGAACCGGTGGGACCGGTAACCAGAACAAGCCCTTTAGGAAGGTAGGCAAGACGGGAAATAACCTTTGGCAGGCCAAGTTGTTCGCAGCTTAGGATCTCACTTGGAATTTCACGAAAAACGGCACCAATACCAAATTTTTGCCTGAAAAAGTTACAACGATACCGGGCAAGACCAGGAATTTCATAGCCAAAATCCACATCGCCCTTCTCTTCGAATATTTTGATCTTATCTTCAGGACAGATTTCATAGAGCATGGACTTCAGCTCTTCGTTCTCCATCTTTTTGAACTTGACCCGCTCCATATCACCACGGATACGAAGGATGGGTTGCTGTTCGGCAACCATATGTAAATCTGATGCACCTTCGTCATTCATCAACTTAAAAAAAGCATCTATCTGAGCCATTTATTGCTCCTCTCTCTACATGATAAAAGCATTATCTTAGGGTGTTCCATTCAACAACCCCTTAGACATCGTAAACGTACTTTAAATTAGTGGTAAATTTGATGGTATTGTAAAAAGACCACACTCACCATGAAGGGCATGAAGAACATGAAGTTAAAGGACTGATTCGCTGTTATTCTTTTCTTCATGCCCTTCATGCGCTTCATGGTTGAGAAGGTTTTTACGACACCATCTTATATTACAATATTCTTTTTT
>JAOZLI010000025.1 GCA_029934915.1 Desulfocapsa sp.
GTGCAACCTTGCCAAGGTTGACGTCGCGAGTTCGAATCTCGTTTCCCGCTCCATTATTATAGCAATTAAGGTTCGACATTGTTCGAGCCTTTTTTTATTACGATATGTACCATCCCATAGAGGCAAAAGAATATAATGAAAACCTATCTTACTCCGGTTAATGAAATCGAAAGAAAATGGCACCACCTGAATGCCGAAGGTAAGGTTCTTGGTCGCCTGGCCACAGAAATCGCTGATTGTCTGCGCGGAAAGAACAAACCGACCTTTTCCAATTTTCAAGATAACGGTGATTTTGTTGTTGTTACCAATGCTGACAAAATCCGCCTCACTGGTAGAAAATGGGATCAGAAGAAATACTATCATCACAGCGGATACATTGGCTCGATGAAAGAAATCACTGCTAAAGAGTTGCTTGTTAAGCATCCCACCCATCTGCTTATGAAAGCAGTGAAAGGAATGCTCCCCAAAAACAAGCTTGGTCGTGCACAGCTGAAAAAGCTGAAGCTCTACGCTGGCTCAGACCATCCACATGCGGCACAGATGCCTGCAGAACTCGAATTTTAACACATAGAAGAAAAGAAATTACGGAGATATTCAATCATGGCTCAAGACAAATTTTACGCCACTGGCAAGAGAAAGACTGCCATTGCAAAAGTATGGCTCACTCCCGGCAGTGGAAAAATTTTAGTCAACAAGATGACTCCAGAGGCATACTTTGGTAGAACTTTCAAAATTCACAAGATTGACAAGCCCTTCAAAGTAACTGACACCGTTGAGAACTACGATGTTATGGCAACTTGTCTTGGCGGTGGTAAATCAGCTCAGGTTGAAGCACTGACCCATGGAATTTCTCGTGCTCTTCTTGAAATTGATGGCGAACATCGTGGAACCCTCAAAAAATCAGGCCTTCTTACTCGTGACCCACGTATGAAAGAACGTAAGAAATATGGCCAGAAAGGTGCTCGCGCCAAGTTCCAATTCTCCAAGCGTTAATCTATTTTTGGAATTCTTCCGCATCTGCGGTCGGTGGTTTCAAATTTGCTTTACAAGGGAAGTAACAGATTTTCTGTTACTTCCCTTTTTTTTGTGCCCCCTTCTCTACGCTGTTAATTTTTCTGTATGCGCAATATTAAAATCACCATAGCTTTTGACGGAACTGATTTCAGTGGTTGGCAGCGACAGAGCAATGCTGTTACTATTCAGGGTGAAATAGAAAAGGCGCTATCCAGAATATGCGATGCACCAACCACTCTTCATGGGGCAGGTCGAACGGATGCAGGAGTTCATGCTCTCGCGATGGTGGCAAACTTTGAAACAAAATCCACAATTGACCTTCCTCAGTTACAGAAAGCTCTAAACTCTATCCTTTCTTTCGCCATTCGTATCAATGAAATTGTAGAGGTACCCGCTGAATTCCATTCCAGATTTTCACCATCGTCAAAAACCTATCTATACAACATAGACACCTCTGCTATCCAGTCTCCTATCAACCGCCTCTACCATGTCCATATCCCACAAAAACTTTCTATCAGTAGCATGGAGAAGTGTCTCAGCAAAATCGTGGGTACCCATGATTTTGCAAGTTTTGAGGCCAGTGGCTCACGTGACAAATCGATAACCACTGGACGTGGCAGTGTTCGGACAATACACATAGCAAAACTCAATAAAACTGGAAAAGGATCTTATCAGTTTGAATTTTCAGGAGATGGCTTCTTGCGACACATGGTACGCAACATTGTTGGAACCGTGCTGGATGTAGGAAAAGGAAGAACAACAGCAGAAGAGTTTGAAGAAATCTTATCTGCAAAGGACAGATCAGCAGCAGGAATGACAGCCCCTGCGCATGGTTTATTTCTAAAGCAAGTATATTACGAGTAACGGGTGAGCAATTAAATTGAACGAAAAATGTCGAAGGCAGAAGTTCTTTTACTTCTGCGGTTCGACATTCCTTGTTCGGTATTCCGGAGTCTCACAGGCTCGCTTACCTGCGGTTCTTACTTCATCGCTCTTGCCACAGCCGCACAAACCTTCTCTATATTAGAATTCGTTAATCCAGCAAGATTGATACGACCACCTCCAACAATATAAATACTGTCTTCCTTTCTCAACTGAGCCACAACATCATCAGACCAACCACTAAAGGAAAACATACCACGCTGCGCCTCAATAAAAGAAAAGTCGCCATCAACACCCTGAGCAGCTAATCCCTGCACAAGCAGTTTTCGCATGGATTTAATCCGTTCACGCATATCAGCAAGCTCTTCAAGCCAGATGGTACGTAATTCCGAACTATTGAGAATAAGAGCGGCAACCAGACCACCATGGGCAGGAGGATTAGAATAGTTTGTTCGTACAACAGTCTTCAAATGACTCATTGCAACCGTTGCTTCATCGGTACTCGGGGTGATAACAGTAATAGCCCCTGTTCGTTCGTTATACAAACCAAAGTTTTTAGAAAACGAACTTGCAACATAACAGTCAATCCCGGCAGCAGCGAACTGCTCAACTGCAAACCTATCCTCATCAACGCCATCGCCAAAACCCTGGTAAGCAAAATCGAGGAATGGAATCCATCCAGTTTTTGCAGCAAGGGCAGCGACCTCAGTCCATTGTTCATTTTGGAGATCGACACCACTTGGATTATGGCAGCAGGCGTGCAAAACAACCACATCACCCGCTGGAACTTTGGCAAGATCCGCCATCAACAAATCAAAATCCAAAGCTCTTGTCTGAGGATTATAATAGCCATATTGCTTAATCTCAAAACCGGCAGCTTCAAATATTCCGTTATGATTGGCCCAGGTAGGAGAACTAACCCACAATTTGGCTTCGGGGCTAAACTTATGAATAAGATCACCACCAACTCGCAGAGCACCGGTTCCACCAGGTGCATGAACAGTTACTGCTCGCCCATCTTTAATTACTGCATTATTTTCGCCAAGAATCAAACGTTGAACAGCTGCGGCATAACCAGGATCACCAGAAATGGGAAGATAGCTTTTTGTTTTTTCAATCTCCAGTAATTCTTTTTCCGCAGCCTTTACACAACGAAGAATAGGAGTATTGCCTTTTTCATCCTTATAAACACCAACACCTAAATTCACTTTTTCTGGATTTTGATCCTTTCTGAATGCATCGGTAAGACCTAAGATTGAATCAGGCGGTGCTGGTTGCACATTTTTCCACATGGTATTTTCCTTTTGCTATATAATAATGAGTTGAATGCTAGGTTCTGAGAATGAGAAATAGCGCATAAAGGCTAATGTGCAAGCTTTTTCTGAACTCGGGCAAAAAAAACTGATCATTTCTTTTTTGATCGTACTGACTGTTTAGCGAGTAGTGATTGCAACTTCCAAGGAGACGACAAACAGGCACGGGACTGAGAACAGGTAGACATAACATCACAAAACGCCAGAAATTCAGCAAGTGTGTCGTTCATCTTCAGGTTTTTCCGTGATATAACCCGTAGTTTACGCTTCATATTTACAGCCTCAATCTGTAAGGTTTTAAGCCAGCCATGTTCTACTTCGCGACATACAGTAAGAGATGATAAACACGCCAGCCCAACACCTGATTCGACAGCTTTTTTTATTGCTTCAGGATGCCCCATTTCCATGATCACATTAATCTGATCAAGATAATCTTTCATTTTTTCGCGAAATATAGCTACGGTTCCAGAGCCTTCTTCTCGCATGATCCACCGGGTATTGACAAAATCATTCTCCACGTCAAATATCTTTTTATGAGCCAAAGGATCTGTGGGACCTGCAATAACCACAAGCTCATCTTCAAACCAGAGCCTTTCCACGGTATCAGGATTTCTGACAGGTCCTTCCACAAAACCCACATCAACCTTCCCGTCAAGCACAAGACTTTCAGCATATCGCGTATGATGAACAAGCATATTAATATGAACCTGTGGATGCATTCGCTTAAACGCACCGATTAAATAAGGAAGGATGTAATCACCAATTGTGGTGGAAGCAACGACATTAATTGTACCACTAAGCGTGTCATTTTTTTCTGACATGACATTTTCAACATTACCTACCTGACAAATAATTTCTTTGGACAAGGGCAGCAGATAACGACCACGCTCATTTAATAAAAGACTCCTTCCATGACGATCAAACAATGATCCACCAAGCTGATTTTCAAGTTCAGCAAGTGCCATACTGACAGCAGACTGGGTTACGAATAGTTTTTTACTTGCCTTTGTAACCTGAGCAGTTTCCGCTACTGCTATAAATATTTCTAATTGTCTCAAGGTGATAGACATTCGCTAACCTTCTGTTTGATTTTTTTTATGAGAAGTATCATTTTTATTAATTAGGGATTTCGCACCATATCATTTATATACTTTTTCTCAATAGTTTTCCCGTTGCTGGTTGATTTTAAATATTTTTATACTTCAGCCCTGAATGAGGAATCATTCACACTAGAAGATGAATGACTATTCATTTTTTAAGTTGACAAGTACAAACTACTTAAGTAGTTTGTTGTGCATATATCAGAAAGTCACTTTTCTAATTCAACTTTAAGGAGCCATTAGATGGAGCTTCAATTTTCTGATTTTCTCTACCGTGACAATGTCTTATGGATCACGGCTTTCACTCTTGGTGGTCTTGCCTTTGCGCTGGGCCCCATCGTTATTGTGTATCTGCTGATGCCTCGCGGCACCAGACAATTTGAGAACAATAACAAACAGGCTATCGAATGTGGAATGGTCCCTATTGGAGATTCCTGGGTTCGTTACAACTCTGTATTTTTCCTTTACGCATTAATTTTTCTCGCATTTGATGTAGACGTTCTTTTTCTCTTTCCTGTTGCTCTTGCCTACAACAGCAAAGAATTACTGGACATGGGTATCGTCTACCGGGATTTCATTGAAGTTGTTATTTTTGTTGGAATCTTATCACTCGCAATCGTCTACGCATGGATCAAGGGAGTCTTCAAGTGGGAACGCAGAACGTACCTTCGCCGTTAGAACCAATACCATCGTCAGTTGTTCAGTTTGCTGCTGCCGACAAACTCATTAATCTGGGTAGGGTCAATTCATTTTGGCCCCTCACCTTCGGTATTGCCTGTTGTGCCATCGAAATGATGGCCACCGGTTGTGCAAGATTTGATATGTCTCGATTTGGTGCAGAGGTTTTTCGCCCATCCCCAAGACAAGCTGATCTAATGATCGTAGCTGGTACCGTCACCAAAAAAATGATGCCTGGTATCAAGGTATTATACGATCAAATGCCCGAGCCCAAATGGGTTATGGCACTTGGTAACTGTGCCATCTCTGGTGGCCCTTTTGCCTTTGAGGGACAATACTCCATTGTGCTTGGTGCAGACACCTTCCTTCCTGTTGATATTTATATACCAGGTTGTCCGCCACGTCCTGAAGCTCTCCTACAGGGTATTCTTGACCTGGAGAACAAAGTATCCGGTTGGAACCGTTGGAAAGATCCTGAAAAAGCCTGAAGAGGAATTGGAACATGATAAAAGAAAAGATGATACAGGCTCTTTCGGAACTCTTTCCAGACCCCGAGCCGATTGTAGAAGAACCTGTCGTTGAAGCCGCTGAAGACGAAGCTGCAGATGATGGAAAGAAAAAGAAACCAAAGAAAAAAGTAGAGCCACCTCGAGTGAACGGTGTTCTTGAGCGCGACCATGCTGCTCACGGTTATGACATCGACGTACAACTCGACCCCGGTGAACTTTTAGCTGCTGTCATGATCATTGATAAGGCAGGGTTCTTTATTGAAAGTATCACGGGTGTTGACTGGATTAAAGAAAAACAGCTTGAGTCTGTCTACGATTTCAGTCGTTATGACCACGACCTTTGTCGAATTGTTGTTCGTACACGCACTCCACGTGACAACCCAAGCGTTCCAACTATTTCAAAAATATACCCGGGTGCCAGCTGGCACGAGCGTGAAACACACGATTTCTTTGGTATCAAATTTGAAGGGCATCCGCACCTTATCCCGCTTCTCTTACCTGAGGATGCTGACTTTCATCCCCTCTTAAAGGATTTCAAACCATGAGTGGACCAATTCATATCCGAAAGGACGAAACCTTTACCCTAAACGTGGGACCGCAGCATCCGGCAACTCATGGTGTTCTTCGGGTAAAGATGGAAATGGATGGTGAATATATCGTTAAGGCCGAAACAGTCCTTGGTTATATTCATCGTATGCACGAATTGATGGGTGAAAATAGAACCTACCCACAGGTTCTACCCAACCTCAGTCGTCTTGATTATCTTGGTGCCATGGGCTACACCCACGGACATGTTCTAGCAATAGAACGTGCAGCAGGTATAGAAGTCCCGGAACGTGCTGAGTATATTCGTGCGATTATGGTTGAGTTAAACAGAATATCATCCCATCTCTTCTGGTTTGGTGCTTTTGTTATGGATCTTGGCGGTTTCACCCCTCTTATGTATGCCATTCAAGATCGTGAACATATTCTTGATCTTATGGAAGCGGTAACCGGATCACGTCTCACATACTGTTACTTCCGTTTTGGCGGATTATATAATGATGTAGACGACGATTTTATCAATGCTACCCGTGCCGTTATTCCAATGTTACGAAAGTCGTTGAAGAAATATGATGCACTGGTAACCGGCAATATCATTTTCAGGAAACGCCTTGAAGATATCGGGCCCATATCCGCTGAAATGTGTCGGAAATATGGTGCCACAGGTCCTGTCGCCAGAGGTGCAGGCCTGGACTTTGATGTACGAAAGAACGAACCCTATTCTGTGTATCCTGAATTTGATTTTGATATCCCTGTGTATCATGAGTGTGACTCATTAGCACGCTACAAGGTACGCATGGATGAGATGGAGCAGTCATTGCGCATTATTGAACAGGGGCTCGACAAATTGCCTGACGGGCCAATTATGCCCAAGAAAAAACCAAAACTTATTAAACCTCCAGTAGGAGATTATTATCAGGCTGTGGAAACAGCTCGTGGCAGTTTTGGTATTAGAATTGTTAGTGACGGTACTAAAAATGCCTATCGCTTCAAACTTCGCTCTCCGACGTATTCCAACATGTCTCTCTTTGACGAGGCATGTGAGGGCATGATGATTATGGATGCGCTCGCTATGATGGGGAGTCTTGATCTGGTAATACCTGAGATTGACAGGTAAGGGAGAAGTCGTATGAGTTTAACAATACTAAATGCGGTGGTTGCAGTTGTTGCTGCCATTGCCTTTGCCGCAGCAAATGCTGCGTATCTTGTCTGGGCAGAGCGTCGGGGAGCAGGTCGAATTCAGCGTCGTCCCGGCCCAAACGTTAATGGCCCCTTAGGACTATTACAGCCACCATGTGATGGTATTAAGCTGATGACCAAACAGCTGATGATACCCGGTGGTGCTGACAAAGCCTTGTTTATGGTGGCACCGGTTCTAGCAATGGCTCCAGCAATTATGAGTTTTGTCACCATTCCATTTAGTGAAACCATTGTCGCTCACTCCATGAACGTTGGGGTGCTGATGATATTTGCCTTTGCCTCCCTTGGTGGTATGTCTATCCTCCTCGCGGGTTGGGGCTCACGCAATAAATATGGTGTCATGGCTTCAGTTCGTGCTGTCTCCCAGAATATATCCTACGAAGTCCCAATGCTTATCACAGTTATCACCATCGTGATGATGGCAGGTACCATGAACCTTAAAGAACTGGTTGCTGCGCAGGCTGGAGGTATATGGAATTGGAACCTAATCCCATCACTGTCCAGTCCTCTGATGCCAGTATCCTTTCTCATTTTCTTTATCTGCTCACTCGCAGAGACCAACCGGGCTCCATTTGATCTTGGTGAGGCTGAAAGTGAGTTAGTAGCTGGTTTCCATACAGAGTATGGAAGTATGGGATTCGGTCTGTTCTTTATGGGAGAGTACGCAAACATCGTTATTGGAGCAAGCCTGATTACCATCCTGTTTCTTGGTGGCTGGGATTGTCCACTAGGACTCTTCCCTGGTGTCTGGTGGTTCCTACTGAAAATTTACATGCTGATCTTCTCATTTATTTGGATTCGCTGGACTTTCCCACGAACAACCATTTATGGACTGCTCAATTTGAGCTGGAAGATACTTATTCCCATCTCACTGTTTAACCTGCTGCTCACAGCCGGATTACTGAAGGTATTTTAATATGGGTGCCTATTTTAGCGAAATATTTCTTGGACTCAAAAGCCTGGCCATTGGTCTGGGGATAACGTTCAAGGAATTCTTCAAACCTGTGGTTACGGTTCCCTATCCGTACAAAACTCTCAAAATGAGTGACCGCTATCGTGGTCATATCGAATTGATAGAAAATGAGGATGGGAAACCCAAATGTGTAGCCTGTGGTATGTGTCAGCGAGCCTGTCCATCAGGTTGCATAAGCCTTGCTTCAAAATCAGTTGAATATGAAGTTGAAGTGAAAGGCGAAATGAAAACTAAAAAGAAAAAGGTCTTAACCAAATACGACCTGAACTTCACTACCTGTTCTCTATGTGGTCAGTGTGTGGAGAGTTGTGGCTTTGGAGCCATCACTTTTTCTAAGGACTACAATCTTGCTTCATTTCGTAAGGAAGATTTCCATTTCGACCTTCTTAATAGATTGAAGGAGAGAAACGCATGAACATAATGGACCAAGTAAATTCCTTGCTTCCAGGTTTCCTCACTGCTGATGGATTCGCAGGGGTTGCTGATGAAGCTGCAGGAATTGTCTTTCTCATAATGCTTGCCACTACAATTATTGGTGGAATTATAGCATGTAATTCGAAACGACTTGTTCGTGCAGTAGCTGGTTTGGCTCTCTGTTTTGTTGGAGTTGCCGCCATCTACTACTATTTGAATTCACCCTTTGTTGCCATGATGCAGATGTTAATCTATGTAGGAGCGGTTTGTATTACCATCGCCTTTGCCATCATGCTTGCTGCACCAGAAGACAAAGTAAAGCCTGGACCTTCCGGCCCCTTAAGCGGTCCGCTTGGTTTAATTACTGCGGGTCTTGCAACCATCGGAATGATTGGACTAGCCGTAAAAACAGTTTTCCCTGTCATGCCCAAAATAAATATGGGTTCCGTTCAACTCATCGGTGTTAAATTACTGACTAATTATTCCATGGTCTTTGAGCTTGTTTCAATTGTGCTGCTCATCGCCATCCTGGGATCTCTAGTTATTGCCCGTCACGGAAGGAGCAAATAAATGTCGCTTTTAAACCTTCATAACGATCTAAACACATATCTTGTTCTTGCAGCAATCCTGTTTGGAATGGGTATTTATGGATTGGTTACCAGAAAGACACTTGTCGGTATGCTGATTGCTTCCGAGTTAGTGCTTGTTGCATCGTCCATAAATATTATGGCGTTTAACAGATTCACTGCTCCCGACCCTGCCATTGGCCAGATTTTCGCTCTATTTATTATGGCAATTGCCGCAGCAGAAGCTGCTATTGGCTTGAGTATCACCATTGCAGTATATCGTAATTACAAATCCGTCGACATCGAAGATATCGTCGACCTTCAAGGTTAGGAAAGAGGAACATCTGACATGGAAATTCAAACGGTAAGTTCCGTAAAACTTCTCGTCGCGCTTCTTGTTCCACTCATTGGCACACTCGGTGTGCTCTTTGTTGGCAAAAACGAGAATGTACGTGAAGGGGTTTCATCTGCAGCATCGGTAATTCTTCTCCTGATTGTTGCTTCAATGATTCCAACAGTCTTGAGTGGTAAAGTTCTCGTGTACCATATGTTTACAATACTGCCCGGGATCTCTGTCACATTGCGGGCTGATGGCATGTCCATGATCTTTGCGCTCGTAGCATCGTCGCTTTGGACCATAGCAGTTTATTACTCCCTGGGATATATGCGAGCCCATGCTGAACATGCACAGACACGATTTAATGCATGCTTTGCCCTTGCAATCTTTGGCGCCATTGGTGTTGCATTTTCTGACAACTTCTTCACTATGTATCTCTTTTATGAGATCGTCTCTGTCTGTACCTATCCATTGGTTGCTCATGCTCAAGACAAGGCTGGTTATGAAGGAGCCCGTAAATATATCGTTTACCTGACGACTACAGCTAAGCTCTTTTTACTACCTGCTCTAATTCTGATTTATGTAATCACTGGAACACTCGATTTTCCACATAATATTTCAGATGGTATGTTTTCGGGAGATACCCAATCCTGGATTGTGATCATGCTGTACATCTTCTGTCTCTTTGGCTTTGCCAAAAACGGTGTAATGCCATTTCATCACTGGCTCCCTGGAGCCATGGTCGCACCAACGCCCGTATCAGCTTTGCTCCATGCTGTGGCCGTTGTTAAAGTTGGTGTGTTCTGTACTACACGTACCATGCTCTATGTTTTTGGTGTGGACACCATGCATGCACTCAATCTTGGTATTCCCACGGCCTACTTCGTCGGGTTTACCATTATCATGGCATCTGTTCTAGCTCTATCAAAAAATAATCTTAAAGAACGGCTGGCTTACTCTACAATTTCTCAGCTCTCTTATATTATTCTTGGTGTAGCGTTACTCACTCCTGCGGCAATCGATGGTGGACTTATTCACATCGTTAACCATGCGTTCTCAAAGATTACACTCTTCTTCTGTGCCGGTGCAATTATGATTGCCCATCACAAAAAAGACCTCTCTGAAATGGGAGGGCTGGGTAAAAGCATGCCGATCACCTTTGCCTGTTTCTTTATCGCTTCACTTTCCATGATTGGTGCTCCTCCCGTTGCCGGATTTGTAACCAAATGGAACCTACTAGTCGGATCTATTCAGGCTGATCAGATCGGGATACTCCTTATCTTGATAACCTCGACAATATTAAATGCCGCTTACTTTATGCCGGTTACTATTAAAGCATTTTTCGGAAAGCGTCCGGAAGGTGAAACATATCAAGGTATCCAGGAAGCACCACTCTCAATGCTTATCCCCATTGTAATAGCATGTACGATTTCGGTGATTCTCGGTATCTTCCCTAACTTTATGATGCAATTTGTAAGGATGGTGACAGGATGATTGCGAATCTAATCGACTACCTATCCGACCGGTTACCCTTGGTAACAAAGGTCTGCTATGTGGCCATGGCCTTCATAGTATTCTGGAGTATGTCTGTGGATACATCCCACGCACATACCTGGGCAGAAAAAATGATACCAGGATTCTGGTCACTCTTTGGAATTTCCAGCTGTGCCGTCGTTATTATGGTGGCAAGATGGTATGGCAAGAGTGGTATCCAGACCCGGGAGGACTATTATGACAATTAGTTTTATGCATCCGGCACTTATAATGATCGTGGGAGCACTCTTGCTGCCATTGGTCCGTGGGCCGTTTCGCAAACCATTTATGTTTCTTGTTCCTCTGCTAACGTTTATTGATGTAATTTACCTTAGTCAACATCCTGGAACTTACGGTATCTTCCAATTTATGGATTGGGAATTAACCTTCGGTCGTGTCGATCGGTTGTCAATGATCTTTGCCTTTATCATGGCGCTTATGGCTATCATTGGTACCATTTATGGTATGCATGTAGAAGATGAATGGCAGCATATGGCCGCTTGGTTTTATGTAGCTGGATCATTGGGTGCTATATATGCTGGTGATTTTATAACTCTCTTTGTCTTCTGGGAAATGATGGCTTTTGCCTCTACTTTCCTTATCTGGGCAAGAAAAGATACTGAGGCATTGGAAGCTGGGTATCGTTACATTCTGGTGCATACCTTTGGCGGTGTCGTTCTTCTCATAGGATTTGTTCTGCGCTATCAGGCCACGGGTGATCTCAGTTTTGATCTCTTAAACGTTCAAAATCCCGAGATATATACCTGGCTGATTATGATTGGCCTCATGCTTAATGCCGCTGTTCCACCAGTACACTCCTGGTTGCCTGATGCATACTCTAAGGCCACCGCGATTGGTGCAGTTTTTATGTGTGCGTTCACAACCAAAACAGCTGTATATACTTTGATCCGCAGCTGTGCTGGATTTGATGTACTGATTTATCTCGGTGTCTTTATGGCCATCTACGGGATTATTTATGCTGTAATGGAAAATGATGTACGCAAACTTCTTGGTTGGGAAATTATCTCTCAGGTTGGATACATGGTTGCAGCCGTCGGTATAGGTACATCCCTTGCCATCAATGGTGCCTGTGCCCATGCTTTTGCCCACATCCTTTACAAAGGTCTTCTCTTTATGGCAGCTGGTGCTATTCTCACCACCACTGGCAGACAGAAACTTTCTGAACTCGGAGGCTTGTATAAGAAAATGCCGGGGACAATGATTTTTATGCTTATTGGCGGACTCGCAGTATCAGGTCTTCCACTGATGTCAGGATTTGTCTCTAAATCTATGATCATTTCAGCAGCATTCGAATCACATATACTCTGGGCTGGTTTTGCGCTCACTTTTGTATCAGCTGGCACATTCCTTGCCGCCGGACTAAGGCTCCCTTACCTACTCTTCTTTGGCAAAAATAACTGTTCTGAAGAAACCTGGGAGAAGGCACAGGATCCATCCTGGAATATGCAACTGGCCATGACCATAGGCGGGTTCCTCTGTATCTTTATTGGTTGCTATCTTCCCTTTTTGTACAACATGCTGCCTTACACCGAGATATCATATCACCCATACGGTGCATATCATCTCAGTGAAACAATACAGATTATGGCATTTACAGCTTTTGGATTCTTCATGCTTCGTAAGTATATTATGCCAAAAAATACAATTAGTTTAGACCTTGATTGGTTTTATCGCATGGGTGGCAGAGCATTTCTCTGGACTGTTAAAAACCCACTGCAATACTTTGACACTGCCCTTTCTAAATTTTACAAGTCTGTTGGTATCAGTTGCTTGATGGAAACTTCTAAATTCTGGTCCTGGTTTGACTGGAATGGAATTGATGGTGTAGTTGACGGCACAGCACGTTGTGTGCAGGCTATTGGTCGCAGAGTGACAATTGTTCTGCAACGTGGACAGATTCAACAAACTATTTGCTACACGGTATCTTTTGCAGCCGTACTCCTTGTAGCTTACGTCTGGTTATAATTCCTGACTAACTGAATAACATAATTTCGGACAAATAAGAAACTAAGGAACACTGGAAATGGATCAACTACTTTTCAATCAACAGTACCCACACATTTTGAGCACGCTTATTTTCCTGCCATTGGCAGGAGCAATGCTGCTGCTCTTTGTAAGAAACGAATCCTTTGCCAGATACTGGGCTCTTGGAGTGACCATCGTAACAGCAATTATATCAATTCCTCTACTGAGTGCATTTGATAGCGGGACTTCCAAATTTCAATTTGTAGAGAAGGTCACTTGGATTAAGTCTCTTAACATTGACTACGTTATAGGGATTGACGGGATCTCCATCCTGCTCATAATGCTTACCACGCTGATTATGCCCCTTTGTGTACTTGCATCATGGACATATATCAAAACAAGAGTACAGGCATTTATGGTTTGCCTTATGATTATGGAAACAGCAATGCTTGGTGTTTTCTGTGCCCTTGATTTTGTATTATTCTATGTTCTCTGGGAAGCCATGCTGATACCTATGTATATGCTTATCGGTATATGGGGTGGTCCTCGGAAGATCTATGCATCCGTCAAATTCTTTTTGTATACTCTTGCAGGCTCCGTTATGCTGCTTGTTGCCATTATCTGGCTCTATATTAATAATGGATACAGCTTTTTTATCCCGGATATGATGTGGCAAAATTACTCAAGCACTGCGCAGATATTCCTTTTTCTTGCCTTCTTTCTGGCCTTTGCCATTAAGGTACCTATGTTTCCTTTTCATACATGGTTACCGGCAGCACATGTTGAAGCGCCCACAGCAGGTTCAGTCATCCTTGCCTCTGTTTTATTGAAGATGGGTACATATGGCTTTCTGCGATTTGCAATTCCCATTACCCCTGAAGCAACCATGCTCCTGGCCGAACCCATACTTTGGCTCTCCATAGCCGGTATTATGTATGGCGGTTTTACGGCCCTTGCTCAAAATGATATGAAAAAGCTTATTGCCTACTCTTCAGTTGGTCATATGGGTTTCGTAACACTTGGTATTTTTGTCTTGAATACCAGAGGCGTTGAAGGTGCAATTTTGCAGATGATTAATCATGGAATTACCACTGGTGCACTCTTTCTCTGTATCGGTATGATCTACGAGAGAACCCATTCTCGAGAATTGAGTGATGCGATGGGACTTGGCAAATATATGCCAATTTATGCTACATTTCTCGCATTTTTCTCACTTTCATCATTTGGTTTTCCTGGGACCAATAGTTTCGTTGGTGAGTTGCTGATTATTGCAGGAACTTTTGAACACTCCACTGTTCTTGCACTGGCATGTATCCCTGGCGCAGTTCTGGCTGCGGCTTACATGCTTCGTATGCTGCAAAAAATAATCTGGGGTGACACTAACAATCCTGATCAATCAAAGATGGTAGATCTTAATGTGCGTGAAATTGTAACACTTGCCCCTTTTCTGTTTTTTGTTTTCTGGATTGGCCTGGGCGCACAACCATTTTTAGATATTATTCATGTAAGTGTAGAGAATCTGCTAAATAATTACCATGGTTTCACAAATCAAGCCGTGGCAATTACAGAACTTATTATCCATTAATAGCGTTTAACCGAAGAAGGTAATACAAATGCAATTTCTCCCTGAGTTAGCACTGTTGGGTGCAGGCCTTGTCATCTTTATGGTGAGCCTTGGTAAGACCAATGCTACCACCACAAGAAATATAGCCATTGGACTTGGTGCTGCAGTTTTTGGCGCCACGCTTTTGAGCTATTGCGCCGAAGGAAAGCTCTTTTATGGGGCCTACCAGGTTGACCTGTATTCTCAGGTTTTTAAAACCCTGATCGCAGGGTCCATGCTTGTGGTACTAATCCTCGGCCAAAATTTAAAGGGTGTCTCCGAGAAGGTGCATCCAGAGTACTACCTCTTTCTTTTTATGAGTGTACTTGGCCTTATGATGCTGGTTTCAAGTGTTGAACTGATTTCCATTTTCGTTGCACTTGAGCTTTCATCCTTTGCTGTCTACATTATGGTTCCCATGCGTGATGATGAAGGGAAGATCAGGTTCCAAATGGAAGCAGGAATCAAATACCTGCTCTTTGGCGTAACTGCAACCGGATTTATGCTTTTCGGTATGAGCTATATGTATGGCCTCACCGGCTCTACTGACCTTGCTACTATTATTACACAATATTCCACCATGTGGACGCACCCTGCATATGTAATTTCTATGATGATGGTCTTGGCCGGGTTCTTTTATAAACTGGCGATATTCCCCTTTCATTTCTGGGTACCAGATGTTTATGAGGGAGCCTCCAACGAGACCACAGCGTTTATAGCAACTGTTCCAAAACTTGCAGGAACAGCCATGCTGATTAGACTTATTAGTCATATCACCGGAGACGGTCAGGTCATTACTAACGTTCTGTTAACATGTGCTGTTGCTTCCATGTTTTATGGTAATCTCTCAGCCCTTGTTCAAAAAGACGTAAAACGGATGCTCGGGTTCTCAGGAATAGCACATGCTGGTTTTGTTCTCCTTGGTATCCTGACCTTTCAAATCACTGGTTTTGCAAACGCCATGTATTACATCATTGGCTATGTAGTCATGAATCTTGCCTGCTTCCTTGTTATTTGTAATGTTTCTTCAAAAGGCGAGAATGTGATGATAGAAGACCTATCCGGTCTTCACAAACGATCACCACTAATGGCCTTCACCTTAGCAGTAGGTCTCTTCGGCTTAGCCGGTATTCCCCCATTCGTTGGTTTTATGGGGAAATTTATGCTCCTCACCGGTGCTTTAAAGGAGGGATATATGGTCGTAGTTATCCTCGCAGCAATTAATACTGCAATCGCGATTTACTACTACTTGTCTGTTATACGTGTTACCTATTGCAGTGAACCTGAGGAGCGAGGACTGGTTTCGCCGACTATGATGACAAGTGTCACTTCTGTATTTCTACTTATCATTATTGTCGTCATGGGAGTTTCTCCTCAAAGATTTGTAGACTTTGCATCAACTGCCGTGCAGACAATTATGTAGCATCTCATTGTGACCTGACCAACTTATATTAAAAAGCCTTGTGAGATAGCTCACAGGGCTTTTCTTTTTTTTAGTAAAAAATGTTTTTAGGAGACTGTTTAAATATAATATAATTTCATATTAAACATATTTTGCTGTTTTTCTTTCTCATTTTTTGCTAACTTGTTCATAATCCATCACTTAAACACTATATGTGTTCATCTATATGAAACTGTCGGAGGAATAATTTATGAAAAACTTAGAGTTACGATCATCACTTATTAAATCAGGACTACTGCTAGGAATCTTCATCTTCTTAATCTACGCATTTGCAGTAGACGATTCTGGAGGAATCGGTGGTACCATCGGTTCTTTGTTTGCAGGTGTTACTTTTCTTATTGGTTTGAGTATCGCCATTGTTGTTAGTGTTGCAATTATGTTTGGTGTCTATTTTGGTATTCTGTATCTTTACAATCCTGCAATTTCTGCAAAAACCTTTGCTGAACTTAAGGTCTGCATTTCTGATGTATCCGAACAACTCTGTAGCTGTGATTCGTGCGGCATATCGGTCGCTACTTCAGTTACCCCAGTTATAACTGCCGATGATTTACAGCCACTTCAGGCTGCTCAGGATACCTTATCAGGACAGCTTTCCAACGTAGGGTCAACAGTAGACTCTATTCAGAAAACTCTTACCGCACTTAACGCCTCAATCAGTACTGCTCAGGAGAGCATTGATGCAATTGGTGAGAAAACTGCCACTATTGAAGAAGAAATTGGAAATAAAGCCCCTGCTGATGCGATAGAAGATGTATCAAAAAAACTGACGGCAGACATCGCAACCATTAAAACTATGGTTCAACCTCTTAGTGACAAAATTGCCAGCCTTGAAGAAACAGTTGCCGGAATAGATCCTACCTCTGGTTCTGAAGAAACAAACAAGGCCATAGAGGCACTCCAGAAGGATCTTGAAGCGCTAAAAAAAAAGTTAGCTGAAAAAGAAGCCAAAACTGAGTCAGCTGTTACAGCTGATAAAGAAACAACTGAAGATACAGACCATAAAATCCTATCTTATTTTACTAAGAAGGCCGATGAGAAGAAGTTTGTTACCTTGGTGAAGGATAGCGTAGAACAGAATATGACTTATGCCCAGGTAGACGAATACCTGAATAAATCATTATCTAAAGCTGCCGCAAAGGTTATTTCAGAGCACCCTTCCCTTACTAAAGATTATATAAGGGAGTGCAGGCAAAAAAGCTAAAACCTATTCGTCTGTTTTAACGTTTTATTTAAGCACTTTCAGAATTCAGTTTCTGAAAGTGCTTTTTTTATGCTTTTTATCATTGACAGGTTCCCTACAAAAGAGTAATTTGCCGCGGCCTTGAGGGAAACTTCAAAGCGTCAAAACTTGGA
>JAOZLI010000458.1 GCA_029934915.1 Desulfocapsa sp.
GATGAAATTACGGAAATGTCGCTGTCCATGCAAGTAAAATTTTTACGGATCCTGCAGGAGCAGGAAATAATGCGGGTTGGAGGAACTAAGCCCGTGAAAGTGGATGTTCGTTTTGTTGCAGCGACGAACCGGGATCTTGAAAAGGAAGTAAAGGCGGGAAAGTTCAGGCAGGATCTTTTTTACCGAATTAATGTTGTTGCTCTTAAGATTCCGCCCCTTTCCGAACGAAAAGATGATATTCCATTGCTAGTGCAGTTTTTTCTGGATAAGTATAATACGTTAATGAAAAAGCAGGTCACTGAAGTTAGCCAGGATGTGTTTGACACACTGCAGCATTATGATTTCCCAGGGAATGTACGTGAACTGGAAAATATTGTGGAACGTGGAATTGCTCTTGCGGGTGGTCCTATTCTGGGGCTTGCACAAATCCCCGATGATCTTCGAAGTCTTGATATTCAGACCTTTAGAAAAAGTGGTGGAAAATATGCAAGTATGGAAGAAGTGGAAAAATCATATATCGAATGGATTCTAAAGGAGACCGGCTTTAATAAGTCCGCAGCGGCCAAAGCCCTGGATATTGACCGTGTTTCTCTATGGCGTAAAATTAAGAAGTTGGGCCTTGAGTGAAAAATGCCCCATCTGTGAGTAAGGTGCAGCAGAGTTGTAGTTTTAGAAGTGTCGTTTGTTTCCTACATTTATGTCGCAAGGTTGTTGCAGATAGTAAGGAAACGTTTGGCTGGTGATGTCGCTATCACATTGAAGACAGTTATTAATCCGGTAATTGAGGGTGTTTATTTACCTGTTTTTTGGAAATGGTCTTTCGTTTTGGGTCTGCCATTTATAATATGATGTGCCAGGTTGGCATAATTTATGCTCACTGTTTTGAGGTTGTATCGTAAAATATACTATATTCTTGTAATCAACAAGCAGGTATTCACCCCTTATCCATTCTACCCAGAGGAAATGTAATGCTGAATAAGTATCGAGAACCCTTTATTGTACGAGAGGTTGCCCCTTTCAAGATTAATGGCTTGGCCATTCCTTACCCAGAATTTGTCCCAAAGCTCTACAATTTTTGCATAGAACTTGGTTTTCACAAAGGGTATATTATGCCGTCCAGGGCTTTTTGTTCCGATGAAAATCAGGGTTTACCCATCATTCTTCTGACTAAGCATTTCGGAACATTTCCTTTTAACCACGGACGAGTTGGAGGAATGCTTGCCGTTGATAGGCACGGCCCTCATTCTCATCATGGAGACGATCTGGTTATTGTTCAGGCCACTCACGTTGGCTATGATCCTGAAAGTGGCGTGTATGGTACCTATCATAGACCGCAGATAGCCGGGGATAATGCTTGTGTCTCCTGTGGAAAAATAACCCACGTAATTACTCCTTACGTTGACCGCTATCACTTTGCCCGTGATCGTATTTTTTTGAGTAAAGATTCTCAGGGCCGTTGTCTGATTACCACAAAAGCTTCCTTTGTAGATTTTGGTTCACATCCCGTAGAGCTTGGTTTTGTCCTGAAACTGTCAAATATCGTTGATCAGGATAATCAGGGTACGATTCGGCCCATTTCTTCTGCCAGTACCACTCAGACTTATGAGGTTTCCCTCGCTTTTCAAAAACGA
>JAOZLI010000459.1 GCA_029934915.1 Desulfocapsa sp.
TAAGGTTAAGGTTGGAAGCGATATTGATATTTTGTTAATCAGGAGGACGGCTCATGAATAAGGGGTTTCTGTTAGGGATTGTGATGGTGCTATGTGCATCCACAAATGTATTGGCGGCTGAAAAGAGTCCATGGGAAACGAAGTTACCATTTAAACATGCAACCATTCACTACACCATCAGTGGAATGGAGAATGGAAACGAAGTTCTTTATATTCGGGATTATGGCCGTGAAGTGGCCAGGTATCATACCACTAAAACAAGCATGATGGGAATGACTATGGAGAATAAAACCGTAGACATATCTACTCCTGATTGGGAGTATAGCTTTGATCTGACAAATCATGAAGGTACGAAGAATGTGAATCCCGAAAAGTATATGATTGCAGAATATAACAAGCTTTCAAAGGCTGAGCGGAAAGAGGTGAACAAGAATGCTGAGGAGATGGGTGTCTCAGTTGCTGAAGGTTTTGGTGGTCAGGTACAGAAAAATGCGATAAAAATTCATGGGTATAGCTGTGATCGTGCGGAGATGATGGGAACTGTAACCTATTCTATTCATGGAACTGACATCCCTTTGTTGCTGGAAAGCAATATGATGGGTATGAAAATGAAAATTGAGGCCACCTCAGTGGATAAGGGGAAGATCGCCGATAAATATTTTCAACATCCGGCAGGAATAGAGGCTGTTCTTGATCCGCAGTCAGATGCCATTGCTCAAAGTATGGCGAAGGAAACCATTGCCATGTTGAAGGATCCGGAAGGTGTCAAGAAGCTGCAGGATGAATCCATGGAAGAACGAATGGGTGAGCAAGGTCAATTGACTCCAGAACAGCAGGAACAGGCAGCGCAGGCCATGCAAATGTTACAGGGGCTATTCGGTGGGCAAAAACAACAATGAGAGGTTCTTTTATGAAGAATATTATCTTTGCAGTGGCTTTGATATTGCTCTGCAGTGCGTGTTCTACTCTTAACGTGAATACAGATTTTAATCCTGAGTATGATTTTACCCGGTTGAAAACATATACGTGGCTTGATAAGGACAGTGTGCCATCAAGTGATACCAGAATTAATAATGATCTGATGATTGCTCGCGTGAGAAATGCGGTGGAGAAAAGCCTTGAAGCCAGTGGGTTTGTGAAAGATGATGGTGGTTCTGCTGATTTCAGGGTGAGTTGGCATGGGGCTATTCAGAAAAAACTGCAGGTCGATACCATAGATCATTTCTACAGTTCTTATGGGTATGGTGCTCTATACAGAGACCCTTTTATGGGGGGAGCTTCCACGCGTACAAGCACAGCACGGGAGTATGAAGTTGGAACTTTGATTGTTGATATTCTGGATCCCGTACACCATAAACTGATCTGGCGAGGAAGTGGCAGTGATCGTATTGGCAATGATACCGATCCAGAGAAATCCACTCAAAAAATCAATGCAGCGGTGAGTGCTATTTTAAAAGATTTTCCACCCGCAGAAAAATATTGACAGTCAGGTCTTGGTCGTATATATTCCTGCGCCATCAGGTTGCTTGCTGTCGGTGCTGAGAATCTCAGTGCTAACAACTTGATGTTTTTTTAATCCTCGATAGCTCAGTTGGTAGAGCAGGTGGCTGTTAACCACCTTGTC
>JAOZLI010000460.1 GCA_029934915.1 Desulfocapsa sp.
GGGCAGACGTGTGATTTATTTTCAAGTTTTAGTACTTGTCTATTTCCAAACCTCTGACCGAGATCAATTGGTTAGTTTCCATAATCGGTCGGCGTTATGAGCACTTCCCAATGCCCGCCTTTGGCGGGACCAACACGCTTAAGGTATCCCTGCTCCTTCAAGATGGAGATTTGCTTTTCAATGGCAGTGGTACTTAAATCAAGATCAGCTGCAAGCTTCACGATGGTAACAGCCGGATCCCGACAAAGCCGATCAAGAATAGTCCACCTTGTTTCACCCAACTTTTCACCCAACTTTTCACCCAACTTTTCACCCAACTTTTCACCCAACTTTTCACCCAACTTTTCACTCTCAAAAACACCTTGTCGGCGAGAAAACGTTACCATTACCCCACCCCCGGTCTCCTCAACACTGAATGCCACTTCAGGATAGGCTTTAAGCTCCTTACGGATGCGAATAAAACCACTGCCGTATTTCTCAATGTTTTTCGTCAGATAAAAGGCCTCAGCAATCAGCTTGTTACGTAGATGCGATGGATAAGTGTCGGTTTTAAGATCTTCGACAGTCAATCCACCATATAGCATACCCGGACTGAAGATAGTCATATGATCATCGAAAATCTTGATCTGGATATCGGAGGAATTGGCATAATCCCGATGCACAACAGCATTGAGCAGAGCTTCGCGTAAGGCGGGTAATGGATAAGCAAAACGCTCCTTGCGTTGCAGGCTGCCGTCGAACTCAAAGGCCACACTGATATGGGAAATAATGAACATCATGGACTGCTCAACCACCTCAAACAGGGTATCGGTAAATTGCCGGTCATCGATAATTGTTACGGATGTTTTGAAGCGACCGATATGAATATGGTGGCGCAACGGCTGTTTGGAAAAGAGGAGCAATGCGGCCCAGGTCGGACCGTTATTGATCACATATTTCAGTTTTTGCAGTGCCAGCAGGGGTGCGTTATCCAACGAAAAACGCCCACAGTTATTAACCTGGGTGATAAAGGTTTCGATTTTGGCAACATCCAGCTCGTCAAGCGAATGCCGAGGAGCTTCGTAAGCATCCCAAGAAAGTTGCAGTGACTGCATATAGAGATCGTTAATTTCGGTCAAGCTGAGCTGATGGTTGGAGCTGGCAACCCGTTTGTAGTAACGACCTCTGGTATTCACTGGTTTAACCGGATACTCACTGATATGTATAGAAACGATGGTTCGCCCTGTTTCTCGATGGCTTTCTATGTCAGGAATGATAGACGGACTTGTCGCCGACTTGATCTGCACCAACCAGTCGTTGAGTGTTTCTTTGCCAATCGTCACACCGCTAAGTGTAGCATCATCATTGACACCGATGAGCACTGTTCCGCCAACGGTATTGGCGAAAGCAACCAGAGTTTCAATTGCTTCTCGACCAAAAGACGATTTAAATTCAATGGTTGCTGATTCACCTGTTTTCAGTAATTCAGAGATATTGATTATACCCATTTTGGCCTTGAAATATCAGGTTATTTTCTTGTCTTTAGTAGACAACTTACGCAGGTAAATGCGGACATGGTTACGAACCCGGTCACCAACCACGCAGGCCGAGCCTTCGCAGTCTACGGCGATCAT
>JAOZLI010000461.1 GCA_029934915.1 Desulfocapsa sp.
TGAGTACAGGGATTATCCTTGCTAAACTGGGATACGAGGTCACTGTACTTGAGAAAAACAGGCAGGCAGGGGGCTTGCTCCGAAGCTACAATCGTGGTGGAATCGAATGTGGTGTTGGTGTTCACTACTTAGGCTCTCTTGCCAAAGGGCAGGTTTTAGATAGTTTTTTTACCTATCTTGGAGTGAAAGATGATATCCCTGTTTCTCGAATGGGGCAGGGAGGGGTGATTGACAGATATCTCTTTGATGCTCCGGGCACGCATCCTCCTCAATTTGATCTACCCGAAGGTTTTGACGCCTTTGAAGCCAGTCTCCAGGAAGCCTTTCCGGGTGATAAAGATGCTATCCAGACTATTGTTTCCCATATTCGTAAAACATCCAGACAACTCCATAATCTTGATCTGCTTTTTGGCAGCGAGAATGATTTCAGCCTCCTGGATCAGACGGAACCCTATGGGGAAATTCTTGATCATCTTGGCTGCTCCCCCGGATTACGCAGTGTGCTGGCAATGGCTTCATCATGGATTGGTGTTCCTTTGGCAGATTGTCCTGCTTATTATCACAATATGGCTCTTGCTTCCTATCTCTCATCTTCCTGGAGGCTTGAAAATAGTGGTTCTGCCATGGCGGATGTTTTTGCCAAACGATTACGAGATTTGGGCGGAAAGATAGAAACAGATGCGAAAGTCAGTCGGATTCTCGTTCAGTCCCGCGTTGTGAAAGGAGTGGAATTGACAAACGGTGTGAGGAAGAATGCTGATATCGTTATTGGTGCGATCCATCCGCAGGTGGTGTTACAGATGCTTCCCGATGGCGCGGTGAAGCCATCCTACAGAAACCGAATCCAAAGGCTTCGCAATACACACTCTATCTTTTCTGTGCATGTTGCAGTGGACGCGGCAAGGCATCCTGAGTTACCGTACAACCTCTTTAAAGTTGATACTGATCAGGCTGGCAATATTCCGGATTTAAGATATTATCAGATTCGAAAGAGCGAAAAAGAGGATCGTAACCTTCTTTCAATCCTCACCTCCGGCCGGGATGATGTGTGGCAGCCATGGAAAGAGAGTAAGAGCGGGAGGCGTGGAAAAGAATATAATGCTTTAAAAACAGAACACGCAAATCAACTTCTGGAAGAAGCTTCGGGTGTGTTGGGCGATTTTCATGGACTGGATATTCTGGATATCGCGACACCCCTTACCATAAGAGACTGGGTAAACAGTCCGAATGGGAGTGCCTACGGCGTGTTGCGATCTTCCAGTCAGATTCTGGCCACGGCTATGTTAAACCGCACGGCTGTTAAGGGCTTATATCTTGCCGGGCAAAATGTGATGGCGCCCGGCGTTATTGGAACGATTATGGGATCTTTTAGTACGGTGAAACTAATCCTTGGAACAGAAGACTTTAAGAAGAGTGTGCGTTTATAATGGAAATCCTCGCCCGAATAGTTCTGTTTGTTCTTGCTACCCTTTTTTTTCTCCGAGTTTCCTGGCGTCCACTGCATAATCCCGGAACCCATGGCTTCTACCGTTTTTTTGTCTTCGAAGGGATTCTGCTTCTTGTGCTTATCAATCAACCACACTGGTTTGTTGATCCATTTTCGG
>JAOZLI010000173.1 GCA_029934915.1 Desulfocapsa sp.
TTAATTCTGCCCATTTTTATCTTATGGAAAAGGTGGAATCTGTGGCGCGAGCGATATCGTTTCTTGGGGCAATTCGGTTTCGACGTTTTGTGCTCCTTGTCCTTATCTCAGAAATTGCCAGTGAGAAGCCGGAAGAACTTGTTCGCTTGGCGGTTATTCGAAGTAAATTCTGTGAATTACTTTCCGGGCAGGGACGATGTGCTGAAAATTCCGGCGAATTATTTCTGGTTGGTCTTTTTTCTCTGGTTGATGCCATGCTGGATCAATCCATGGAAGATCTGCTTAAAGAATTGCCGCTGCATGGTGATGTCAAAGATGCCCTGATTTCCAGGAAAGGTCCCTACGCACATGTTCTCAAGGCTGTGGAGTTTTATGAGCGTGGAAACATGAAGGACTGTGGGCGCATGTTAAAGGGGTATAAGGTGTCATTGGAGAGCTTAAATAAGATGTACCTGGAAGCCGTGGAATATGGCGAGCATCTACTATAGGTCAGTATTGAAAATATCCTCTGTAACCTGAAGGTATTTCTTTTCTGTCGTGCATTTTTTTATTTTCTTCCAGGTCTTGGGCGCTGGCGGGAACGAATTACTCAGATATACCCAGAGTTGCTTCATGCGACCAAGCAGATGTGCCTGCCCGGATAAGAGCTCTCTGTAACATTCATAGAGTTCTCTGTGGAAAAGCTGCAACTGCCGGATTGTAACTTCCTGCTTAATGCCCTTTATTTTTCCTGCCAGGAATGGATTTGCCAGTACTCCCCGTCCGATCATCCATTTGCTAATGGACGGGAATTGTTGCTGCAGTTCTGTAAATTCTTCTATGCTTGTGATATCACCATTATAAACGATGGAGTGATTGGTTTTTTGCAAACAACGAGCGAAACTTTTCTTATCTGTTGTTCCTTTGTATAGTTGTTTGCCAAGACGTCCATGGATAATGATTTCGCTGAGTGGATATTTATCGAGGTGGGGGAGAAGGTGAAGCAGTTCCTCCGGGCTTTCGTAACCAAGTCGGGTTTTTATCGAGAGTTGCATGGGGAGTCGCGTTACTACCTGATCAAGGAATGCTACTATCTCGTCAGGGTAGGGAAGCAGGCCTGAACCGCGTTTTTTTTTGGTGACCATGGGGGCCGGACAACCAAGATTCCAGTTAACTTCTTTGTAGCCAAGATCATAGAGACGATCCGCCAGAAAAAGAAAATCCTCTGCATTTGTGTGCAGGAGTTGAGGGATCACAGGAAGAGCAAGATTTTCTTTCGGCAGCAGGTCTTTTAGCTGTTTGGGCTGATAACTGGAATAGCGTTGGGGGTTGATAAAGGGTGCAAGAGCCAGGTCAAATCCAGGGAAATATTTTTGAAAAATTGTTCTGAAATAACAATCGGTAATTCCGCGGATGGGCGCAAGGATGAGTGTAGGGTATAACATCTTTATCCTTGGGCCAAAAGCCATTCCTTTAATTGTACCGGTGTTGGGTGAATTCCGGCAATTTTGACTATGCCGTTAATCATAAGTGCCGGAGTCGCCATGATGCCATGCCGTCCTATTTCATCGGGATCATGAATCATATCGATATCGGCAGCAACTCCTGCTTCCATCATGGCATTAATTACTGCATCTCGTAAGCCATTACAGGTTATGCATCCTGTACCAAAGATACGAATGATCAGGTCGCCGTCTTCTTCGGTCTCTTCGCCCAATAACTTTCGGTATTCCCTGTCAAATGCTGATTTATATGTTTCTGCCAGGCCCGATGGGATATAGTTCTGTCCTTTGATGGCGTTAAATAGGTAGTCCGGGGCCTCCAGGACGTCAATGTTTTCGGCCAGAGCCTTATTCAGGGCAATATCCAGACCGATAAGACCGATGCTGGCCTTGCCAATTTTCAGCATGCGCTGGGTGGGAGTTTCCATAAAAATAGCGTTTTGGGGTTTTGGTTTTAGGTGGTAAAATATCTAATTGTTAGTATTTGATGTGTCTGTTGCTTATTTTCGTTTATTAACGAACACGGGTAACTTCAGCAAACCGGGGACAGATTCAATTTTTCCACCTGACTTAGGGGACTGAATTTTTTTCGGGTCTTTTTTCGAAAATCATTCTGTCCCCGGTCGTATAAGCAGGGAAAAATAAAATCCGTCCCCTACTCTCAGTGTAAATTCTGTTGAGCTGAATAGTTACCGAGCACGAAACATAAGAAATAGAATAAGTTTAACTTAAAAGTCCAACTTAATATAATGCAGGAGTCATGAAAAGAAAAGAGCTGGGAGTCTATCCGCCACGTTTGTTTGTCGCCCTTGGTGAAATTTCAGAAGAACTGGGGCGGGAACTGTATCTAGTCGGTGGGACGGTGAGGGACTGGTTGTTACATACTGTGCCCAATGACCTTGATTTTACCGTCGATTGCGATGCTGTCCGCTGTTGTCGAGCCCTGATTCGTCAGCTTGATGGGGGGACATTTGTTCCTCTTGGTACTGCTGAAGAAGATGCCGGGCGAGTGGTCTGGAAAGGTGTAACCATAGATTTTTCTTCTCTACGAGCGGGTGCCGTGACCATTGAAGAAGATCTGCGTATGCGTGATTTTACTATAAACGCTATGGGAATACGTTTTTCCCTGTTTGCAGATACTGAAAAAAAGATACAGCTTATTGATCCTCTGGGGGGCGAGCAGGATCTGCAAAAGGGACTCCTGCGATCCTGTCCTGAAGCCTTTAGCAGTGATCCCCTGCGAATGTTGCGAGGGTATCGACTTTGGGCACGTTTTGGCTTTGTAATGACTCCCGAAACGCTTGCTGAAATATCTGCAAATGTTCCCCTGTTATCACGGGTTTCAATGGAGCGTATCAGCTATGAGATGGATCTTATTATGGCCTCTTCACGGTGCTATGAAGTAATAGCCGCCATGGCAAAGTCTTCGCTGCTCTTTCAAGTTATTCCAGATCTGCAGGATGGTGTGGGACTTAGCCAGCCGGAGTCCCATCACCTTGATGTCTTTGGGCATAGTCTTTCTGCTTTAAAATATATGGAACAGATTCTGGTTAAGCCTGAACTGTACTATCCAAACTGTCCGGAGCTTTTGCAGGAATATTTGAAACAACCGGCAATTATAGAGATTTTGAAATGGGGGGCACTGCTTCATGATCTTGGTAAACCTGCAACACGCCATATTCGGGAGGATAAAGGCGGGCGTATTACTTTTTATAATCATGATGAAGTGGGGCGGGAACTTGTGCATAAACTTGGCCGTACCTTGCGTTGGTCAAACGAGAAGCGTGAACGGGTGGCAGCACTTACCGGTATGCATATGCATCCATTCCACCTCTGTAATGTACGTCGAAAACAGGGAATTAGTAAAAAATCCTGTCTTAAACTGGCCAGACGGGCGGGGGAAGATCTGATTGGGCTGTTTTTGTTGTCCATGGCCGATAGTCTGGCCGGCAAAGGTGTCACAAAGCCCGATGCCATGGAGGACGAGTTGAGCGATTTGCTCTGCGAGGTTTTGGAAACCTATACCAACGATATTAAACCCGCTCTGTCCGGGCCTCGTTTAGTAACCGGTAAAGATCTTATTGAAATATTTTCTTTACAGCCGGGGCCTGATTTTGCCAAGATCCTAAATGAGTTGCAGGAAGCACAGGTGGAAGGGATTGTGCAGAATCGGGAGGAAGCACTGGTTTGGGTGAAAAAGAGAATATCGAATGTCGAACAAGGAATGTCGAATGCCGAATGAAAAGATCAAAAAATAAGTTAGTTATGTGACTGAAAAGTCGATATTCGATATTCTCCCTTATACCAACGCCACTTCCACACGGTTCCGCCCATTGTGTTTCGCTTTATACAATGCTTTGTCGCAAAGGTCTATCAAAGCAGCACGATCATGATCTGTGTCACTTATATCAGTGCTTGCCACGCCTATACTCATTGTAACAGAAATAACTTGTCCATTGTGATCAATTTCTTTCTGTTCCACCCCTCTTCGTAAACGTTGTGCCAGAACTTTGGCGCCTTTATTTCCAGTCTCGGGTAAAATAACAGTAAACTCTTCTCCTCCATAACGAGCTACAGTGTCACAGTTGCGAACCAGGCGAACCAGAGTGTTACTGACTTTTTGCAGTACTGTATCCCCTGCTGGATGTCCATAGGTGTCATTTATCTTTTTGAAATGGTCCAGATCCAGCAACAGTATGGATAGCGGATTTTTGTAACGGACAGCCCTTGAGAGTTCAACTTCAAAGACTTTTTGGAAATATCTGTGGTTGTATAAACACGTCAAGCCGTCTCGGTCTGCAAGTTGCTGAAGCCTGTTGTTTGCCTGCTGCAACTCACGAGCCAGTTGTTCTGCATTCTGTTTTGCCTGACTTAATTCCAGAACAATCTGCTCATAGGTAAAATTTAACTTGCCCAGTTCTTCATTGGCATCCTGCATTATTTGTGAAAAAGGTTTTATCTTATCAGGGTCAATTTCAAATAGTTCCAAAATGTCACGTGATTTTTCACCAATAATATCGATTAATTTTTCAATCTCTTCTTTATCTAACTTCCAGTTACTGGCTAGTCCTGCGTAGAGTTCACTGGATTTGCTGTTGCTGCGTCCTCCATGATACATGGCTGAAATTTTGTCAGCAAAGCAGAGAATTTTGGCCGATTCCCGATGTTCCTCGTCGGCCTCGTCAGGCCTGTGGTGGAATCGGATTGGCTGGGTGATAGATTCGGGCAGATTCCAGGTGTGAAGCAGATGATAGCCTACTGCCGTATGGTCACAGGAAAACTGTTCTTCCTCTGTCTCACAGAGGCTGGTTCTGTTCACTCGTTTATTGTCCAGAACGGCAGTGTAGCCATCCGGGAGCGAAAGGAAGAGAATCATCACCCCTATATCCTGCAGCAAAGCCGTAACAAAGAGATCCTGATCTTTTCGGCCAACGGTACGTCCGAGAATATCGGCAGCCACAGCAGATGTAATGGCTCTGCGCCAGAAATAATCCTGCTCGAAGCTTCCTTGGCGTGAACCTTTGAAATCTTGCACAATAACGAAGGATAATGCAATATTTTTGAGAGTGTCAGTACCTATCAGTGACGTTGCCTGTGCCAGCGAATCCACTGGTTGACGAAGTCCATAAAGGGAGGAATTTGCAACTTTCAGGATGCGTACACTGAGGGAAGGATCTGTTTTGATTATTGCAGCCAAATCTTCAAAGGAGTTATCTTCCTCACGAACAGCCTCAAGAATTTTCAGAGCAATAGCAGGAGGAGAGGGGAATTTTATGTTTTCATCAAAGAGATCTTGAACAGTGGTCACGGAAAACTCCAATTTTAATGATGATGGCGTCGTAAAAACTCTTCATCTTCTTCGTCACGCGCCCAAAGGAAGTGCCCTTGGGGTATAAATTTACTGTCATTGCGGCGTACCTAAGTACGCCTCATTCCATTAAATTTTCGTTCCTCGAATATGAAGTTTTTTCCTTAGCCATCTGAAATCTTACTTCTTATGAGCTTTTCAATGATGGCTGGTTGGTCTTTTATTCGATCGTATCAAGTTTACTGCATGCAAGCAATAGAAGCAAAAGATCATTTCGAAAATTTCATATGTTCGAAATGAATCAATTCGTTGGCTCCATAAAAAAAATGTCCAATCGGAAACGTTCCCGACGTCGCTTCTA
>JAOZLI010000174.1 GCA_029934915.1 Desulfocapsa sp.
CTTGGCTATCCTGAAAATTTCAAGCAGATGGTTGATGTTTGCGCGTTCTGAAATGAAATCCACATCCTCGGTGATTGCCTTACCCACGCGGGTGGACTTCATAATTGCAGCTTCACGACCTTCGTGGATATCGATTCCTTCTCGGGTAAAGTCGACTGTATCAATGGAATCGTGTTTGAATTTAGTGGCGACCACCGTTCCGATGATTGAGGTGAGCATGATGGGGATAATAATCATATAATTCCCTGTCATTTCAAAGAGAAGGAAGATGGCCGTCATGGGAGCATGGGTTGATGCTGCTAAAAAAGCACCGATACCTACGGTGGCGTAGGCGCCAGGATCGGCAGTGAAATTTGGCATCAAGTTGTGGACAACCTGTCCGAAGCAGCCACCAATCATGGCTCCGATAAAAAGTGCAGGGGCGAAAACTCCTCCAGCTCCACCGGAACCAAGGGTTATGGCAGTGGCGAAAATTTTCATAAAGATCAGAGCCAAAAGAAGAAGAACTGCACCTTCACCATTTAATACACGTTCAAGAAACTCGTAGCCGTCTCCCATGATTTGTGGGAAAAAAATCGCCATACATCCCACCATAAACGCACCTGTTATGGGCTTTACCTGAGGATGAATGGGGAGTGATTCGTATTTGTCACGAACCCAGTAGAAAATATGAATATGAAAAACAGCAATAAGGCCAACGATAAGAGCAAGAAGTGCATATAATGGGATTTCTACAAAAGGGTTGACCATATTGTAATGGGGGATGGGGAAAGCAGGCGTTGCGCCATAATAGGCCCTGGTAACAACAGTGGAAATCGCAGAAGCTATGACAAGAGCTGCAAAAGACGATATCTCAAATGTACCCAGAAGTACAATTTCAGAGGCAAAGAATATTCCGGCAATGGGTGCATTAAACATTCCGGCAATACCACCAGCAGCCCCTGCTGCAATATAGACCTTCATACGACTGCCGGAAACACGAAAAAATTGCCCAACCTGTGATCCCGCTGCTCCTCCAATGGCAGCAATAGGGCCCTCAACTCCAGCCGAGTTTCCTGTACCAATGGTAAGTGCTGTGGAAACAATTTTAAGAACAATGGTTCTTGCCTTGATGTAGCCACCTTCAAGATTTACTTTGCGAAGGAATTTTGTGAATCCGTATCCGTTGACTTCGCCAGGAAATTTAAGAGAAAGTGGAATAAGAAGAATCATACCGCTCATCGGTATAAGTGGTAACAAGAGCAAATGCCAGCCGCCAAGCTCAATGCCAAGTATATCTTTACCGCCCACAAAGAAAACGGCATGCACCCAGTGCACAACGGTACGAAAAACAATATTGCATAAACCCGCCATAAGACCGATAACAGTGGCGATGATCATCATGCGGGTATTTTCGCCCGGCAAAAATGTACGCAGTCGGATGTTCATTGTTTTTTAGGTACCTCGCAGCCCACTGCTGTAGCCTGCTTTAAGAAAAAATTATCGGTCATACCTGCTATGTAGTCACACACCATGGCGGCAGGTGAATGGCTGGCAAGGTATTCCGGGTTCATATCTGTCATCAGATCAATGGAACCAGAGGTCTTTCCATTTTGCAGATGCTCCAGATAATGAAAAAAAAGAGACTCGTAACAATTTTTGATAAGTGGCAGGTTTTCTTTTGTTTTTGGGTGTAGATAGATGTTCTTATAATTAAATTGTTTGAGTGTTTTTAACTGCTCTGCGATCTCTTCTGAGAATCCTATATATCCTTCTGCAAAATCGGAAGAATCTGGAGCAAAACTGTTAGCAATAAGATCAGTAACCAGAGTATACACAATATCTCCGTTACTGCTTCCAAGTGTTTTGCTGCAGGATGTGGGGATATCCATGCGTGTAATAAGACCCAGCAGAATCGCATCTTCGATATCCCGACCAATATACGCAATGGTGTCAGCCATGCGAACAATGCATCCCTCAAGGGTCATAGGGGCAAGTTTGGCGGTGGGATCAGTTTGTTTTTTCGTCAGTTCCAGGTCATGTGCAGCAAAGTCCTTTTCTGGATTTGGTGCAATACGATTATTATGAATTTCACCATCATGGCAGAGAATTCCATCCAGGGTTTGTAAACTGAGGTTCCACCCCCTGCCTTTTCGTTCCAGGTGATCAAGAAAACGTACGGATTGAATATTATGTTGGAAAGGTGGTAGTCCATTTCTTTCACAGAGACCTGCAAGGAAATTTTCACCGTCATGGCCAAAGGGTGCATGACCAATATCATGACCAAGGGCAATGGCCTCAATCAGATCTTCGTTTAAGCGCAGGAAGCGGCCAATGGTTCGGGAAATTCTGGAAACCAGTTGTACATGCAGAACGCGGTGGGTGATATGATCATTGGAAACGAGGCAGAAAACCTGTGTTTTGTCAATATATCGGGTGTATGCCCGCGAGTGGATGATACGGTCAGCATCAAGTGCGAAGGCCTGGCGGTATCCTGGCCTTTCTTCTTTCTTGCGACGCACTGCATGAAGACTGCGGGTGGCCGAAGAAGAGAACCTCTGCTCTTCCATCCTGTTAAGTTGTTCTAAGGTGGGAAGAAGGTCTGTGTGTGAGCGAGCTGCCTGTGCCTGCATTATGTTGTTATGATGATTTAGAAAGAACTGAAAAAAGATCTCATCATACCATTCTCAGAAGAAAAAGCACGTTTTCCGTTTTTTCAGCCATGGAAAGACTGTTTTTCTTTCTATTGGAGTGTGGTAGAATACGTTTGTTTTGTCTTTTTATGAACGTGCACGTGAACGTTCATAATCGACTGAAAGATATGCGGGAAGCGTGTTAATAAAAAACAACTCCTTGGGGAGAACAGTACCTGTGAGAGGAAAATGAGAGTCACCATCGAATATTGCACAAGTTGAAATTATAAACCCCGTGCTTCCAGGTTGGAAGCTGAACTTAAAGAAGTCCTTGATGTTGAAGTGGAGTTAATTGCCTCATCAGGCGGTGTATATGAAATTGTCATGGATGGAACAAATATTTTTTCTAAAAAGGGTCTGAACAGATTTCCTGCTGATGGCGAGATTCTGGAGCTGATAAAAGCCTAATGCTGTGTGAACTCAAAATAGAGAACCTGGCGTTAATTCAGCGCCTGCATCTTGATCTGTGCACCGAGGGTGGAAACGGACTCATTGTTATGACTGGAGAGACCGGTGCTGGAAAGTCTATCATGCTGCGTGCCATACATCTACTAACCGGTGGCAGAGCATCTGCGGACTGGATTCGAAGCGGTGAAGAAAATTGTGTGGTGGAAGCATTGTTTGAGGTTTCTCCCGATAATGTCCTGTTGCAGTCAGTTTTTCAAAAACAGGGCTTAGAGGTCGAGGAAACGCTGGTTGTTAAACGTGTGGTCAATAATAAAGGCAGAAGCAGGATGTATATTAATGGCTCGCCTGCTACTGTGAAGATGGGGCTGGAGCTAGCTGTTAGTCTTTTAAACGTGGCGTCACAGCATGATCACCAGCAGTTGTTGCAGGTTCCCTATCATCTTGATTTCTTAGATACCATGGGAGAAACGCTTCCCCTAAGAGAAACATTTGATCGCGACTACAGCAGATGGCAGGAGAAACGTGAGTATCTCGAAAAGTTAAAAAGGCAAGAACAGGAAAAGGAACAGCGAAAGGATTTTCTACAGTTTCAGATCCAGGAAATTCAGGAAATTAATCCTGTCCCTGGCGAGGATGAGAGTCTTAGCGCTGAAAAGAAACGATTGAAAAGTGCTGAGGCTTTGATTCGAGTTAGTCGAAAAAATCATTCTCTGTTATCAGGATCTCTGTTGGATGGACTCACCCAGATTCGCATGGATATGAGTCAGGCCGCCGAGCTTGACAGCAATGTTGAGGAACTCGCAACGGATCTTGCTTCTTTGAGTTATCAGGCAGAAGATCTGGTGGCAAAACTTCGTCACTACAGGGACTCTCTGACCGATGACCCTAACAGGTTAGATACGGTTAATGAACGATTAAACGATCTGCAGAGTCTTAAACGTAAATATGGCAGTTCTCTTGATGATGTTGTTATTTATGTAAGGGAAGCAGAAGATGAGTTACAGCAGATAAAAAATCTTGATAAAGCTGTGGACGAATGTGAAGCTGAGCTCAAAGAAATTGAAAAAGAGTTGTGTAAGAAGGCGATCCAATTATCACGAAAACGAAAAGAAACAGCCGAAAAACTGGAATCATCCATGAAACAGGAGCTTGAATCCTTAGCTTTTAATCAAGCCGGTCTTGAAGTTGTCTTTTTGGAACATGAGGCTGATGTGAGCGCTCTTCGCTTGGGCGGTTGGGACAGGGTTGAATTCTTCTTTTCTGCAAATCCCGGTGAACCGCCACGGCCCTTGGTCAAAGTGGCATCCGGTGGAGAATTGTCTCGTCTTATGCTTGCCTTTAAATGTCTGCTTGCCAGAAAAGATATGGTGGAAACCGTTATATTTGATGAGGTGGACGCCGGTATCGGAGGCGAAGCTGCAGAAGCAGTGGCCAGAAAAATTCAGGAACTCTCCACCCATCACCAGGTGTTTTGTATTACTCATCTGCCACAGATTGCAGCTCGTGGAAATACTCATTTTCTGGTGGAGAAAGGAGTCGAGAGTGGTCGAACCCAATCGGGAATCACGCGTCTTGGTGCTGAGCAGCGAGTAGAGGAAATGAGTCGAATGTTGGCGGGTGAGTCAGTAACGGATCAGACAAGAGCCTGGGCAGAAGAGTTGCTGGAGAAGGGGAGGGTGATGCAATGAGTAAGCGAACGGCCTTAGCTCTCTATTCGGGAGGGCTCGATTCTATCCTGGCAGTAAAACTGGTTGCATCTCTTGGTGTGCGTGTGATTTGTGTCAAGTTTGTCACTCCGTTTTTTGATTATGAGTTGTTGGATCAGCAGGAGGAGTATGCGCAGGAGGTCATGGAAAAATATGGTCTTGAGGTGCTGCTGTATGATTTAAGTGATAATTATCTTGATTTGCTACATAACCCATCCCACGGATTCGGGAAAAATTTTAATCCCTGTATCGATTGTAAAATCCTTATGTGTACCCGTATTAAAGAAATGATGGAACAATATGACGCATCATTTCTTATAAGTGGCGAAGTCCTGGGGCAACGGCCTATGTCGCAGCGTCGTGATACCTTACAGGTGATTGAACGTGATTCTGATAATCGGGGATTACTGCTTCGTCCCTTGTCGGCACAATTGATGACTCCCACATTGGCTGAAACCGAGGGCTGGATTGATCGTGAAAAATTGCTAAATTTTAGTGGCAGAGGGCGAGCAAGACAGATATCGCTTGCCAAAGAATTTGGAATTACAGATTTTCCTACTCCTGCTGGAGGTTGTATTCTTGCCGACCCCATTTTGAGTGATCGAATCGCAAAAATATATAAAGGCAATTTTATCATAAGGGCTGAGGATATCAAAATAAGTGATATTCGCTTGCTGTTGGTTGGGCGGCAGTTTCAACTGCAACATGGTGGATGGTTGATTCTTGGCCGTAATGAAAAGGAAAATGGCAAAATAGAATCCCTTGCTGAGGTGGGGGATATCCTGTTGCATATGCCTGATCGTCCGGGCCCTACAGCACTGTTGCGGGGGAAGTCGGATGTCCTGTTGA